>JBFZAB010000057.1:0-9665 GCA_041309285.1 Candidatus Omnitrophota bacterium | reverse complement strand
GGATAGGCCGTCTTGAATTTGTAGCGGTATTTACGCTAATCGGCTTTGTATTTGCTATTTTTAAAGGAAAAAAATGAGTCTTAAAAATTTATTTAATGTTAAATATGTAATGTTTAATGTATTTTTACTTTACACTTTACACTTTACACTTTACACAGGTTTCGCCCAAGCTGTTTCCAGCCGGGAGCTAATTAATAACTCTAAACAATACGACGGTAAGTCTGTGGTGTATCAGGGTGAGGCCATTGGAGACATTATGAGGCGCAAAGGCTTTGCCTGGGTTAACCTTCTTGATGGCGAGAGCGCAATAGGGATCTGGCTGAAACAAGAAGAGATCCCCAAAATAAAATTTATCGGCGGATATCAGCACAAGGGAGATTTGATTGAGGTGGAGGGCGTATTTAATTCAAATTGCCGCGAGCACGGGGGAGATCTCGACATCCATGCCGATAAAATAACGGTTGTTACAAGTGGTTATAGTGTTTCGGAAGAAATTAACCCGGTGAAAAAAGTGTGGGCGAAAAACCTGTCCTTTGTGACAGCTTTTTTCCTTATCTGTTTTATTTTGCGTGAGGCATGGGATAAATGGAAGAAGAAATAAAGAACCTGGAAAAACTGCTCAAAGAAGACCTTTCCCATATAGATACATTAGAAGGGCTGGAAATACTTAAAGCGAGCTATTTGGGGCGCAAGGGAAAAATTGCCGAATATTTCCAGAAAATGTCCGGTCTTGCCGCGGATAAAAAACCCGCCTTTGGTAAACTACTTAACGAAACAAAAGAAAAAATTAATGTTCACATCATCGATAAAGAAAATTCTCTTTCGCGCTTAAAAGAATCTTCTTTAGGCGGTGAGATTGATGTTACGCTCCCGGGACTTTATTTTGAGCCCGGCCATAAGCACGTCCTAAGCCGTACTGTCGATGAGATATCCTCCATCTTTTATCACCTAGGCTTTGTTTCTGTGGAAGGTCCCGAGGCGGAAACAGAATACTATAACTTCCAGGCCTTAAATATTCCCCCCGAACATCCGGCGCATGATGCTTTTAATACTTTTTATCTGGATGTTAGAGGAAAAGAAAAATACCTCCTGCGCAGCCAAACCTCAACGGTACAAATCAGGGTGATGGAAAAACACAAGCCCCCCTTGAGGGTCATTTCTCCCGGAAGGGTATATCGCCCCGATGCAACCGATGCAAGCCATTCGTTCATGTTCCATCAAATCGAAGGGTTTGCCGTGGATAAAAAAATAACATTTTCTGACCTTAAAGGAACGCTCTTTGCCTTTGCCACGAAGTTTTTTGGGCAGGACTTAAAGATGCGTTTTAGGCCGCATCACTTTCCTTTTACCGAACCCTCGGTCGAGGTGGATATATCTTGTATAATATGTAAGGGAAACCAGAAACCAGTAACCAGTGACCAAAAAAAGTGTTCCGTTTGTCATGGCAAAGGATGGCTGGAAATTTTAGGCGCGGGAATGATTCATCCTAACGTATTCCGCACGGTCGGATATGACCCGAATAAATATACCGGATTTGCCTTTGGCATGGGAGTGGAACGCATTGCCATGCTTAAATATGGGATTGAAGACATTCGGTTGTTTTTTGAGAACGACTTAAGATTCCTAAAACAATTTTAACCAATCAACGGGTTAAATTATGAAAGTAACATATAATTGGCTTAAAGAGTTTGTGGATATAAAAATTTCGCCGGAGGTCCTGGCGGAAAAATTGACCATGGCAGGTCTTGAAGTAGTCTCTTTGGAAAAATTTAGCGAGGACTATATTTTTGAAATCGAGATTACCACCAATAGGCCTGACTGGTTAAGTGTCATCGGCATTGCCAGAGAGGTAGCAGCCATTACAGGAAAGAAGCTCAAGTTGCCGCAACTAAAGGGCACAAGGCACAAGATACAAGGCACAAGACACAAAGCACCCGGCAGCAGGCTTCCGCTTGAAGTAAAGATTGAAGACAAAGCCGGTTGCCCGCGTTATATCGGAAGAGTGTTTGATAATATTAAGGTGAAACCATCTCCCGAGTGGATGAGAAATAGGCTGGAATCAGTAGGACTTCGCCCGATAAATAACATTGTGGATATCACTAATTACTTATTGTTTGAGACGGGCCAGCCCATGCACGCCTTTGATTATGACAAGATTGAGGAGGGTGCGATAATTGTGCGCCGGGCTAAAACCGAAGAAAAAATTATTACCCTCGATGCCGAGGAAAGAACCCTCGATAATTCTATTCTGGTAATTGCCGATAAAAGAAAAACCGTTGCCGTCGCGGGAATTATGGGCGGAAAGAATAGCGAAGTCAGCGAGACAACCAAAACCATTTTACTTGAAAGCGCCTGTTTTGACCCCGCGTTAGTAAGAAAGGGCTCAAAGAAGCTCGCGCTTGCTACTGATTCCTCCTACCGTTTTGAAAGAGGAGTTGACTTGAATACCGTTTTGACCGCTTCAGAGAGAGCGGCTAAACTAATCAAGGAATTTGCCGTTTCTTTGGGTGCTGAAGCCGGAGGTATGCTAAAAGATGCCGGAACAAAAACACAGAAAGAAGGCAAAATTTTCCTTTCTTCCGAAAAAACTTCGTCTGTTTTGGGAAAAAAAATCTCAGCTTCCGAAATCAAGAAGATTCTTGAGGGTCTCGGCTTCGGAGTTAGTACTAAAGCTAAGGGAAATTTTGAAGTCAAAGTTCCTTTTTTCCGTCGGGATGTGGAAAGAGATGTGGACCTGATTGAAGAAATTGCCCGGCTGAGCGGATATGAGAATATCCCCCTTTCCCTGCCTGCGCTGAAGGAGCCCGGGGCAATAGTTCGGGAACCCGGGGAAAGAGATCTTAAGGGAGAAACGAAAAATATCCTCCTTTCTTTAGGGTTTAATGAAATAATTACCCATAGCCTGATTAGCCGCCTGTTTTTGGAAAAAACAAACTTTTCCCCCGATAAAATTGCGATCAGGGTCACTAACCCCTTAAGCGCGGAACAGGAATTTCTGCGGCCGGAACTCACGCCGAGCATGCTCAACACTATTTCCCATAATTCTAAACGCAAGACCGAGGATTTAAGAATATTTGAACTGGCAAATATTTATAAAAACGAGGAAGGAAAAATAAAGGAAGAGGTTTCTCTTGTCCTATGCCTTACCGGAAAAAGGTATTTTGATTGGAAAAGAAAAGTAGAAGAAGTGGATTTTTATGATTTGAAAGGAGTCCTTGAGACCTTGCTTTTGAGACTGGGCGTCAGGGATATTGTGTTTCATCCAGAAGAATCGCCGCTTTTTAGCCGCAGATATTCTCTTGGACTCAGGATCAAAGATAAAGAGCTTGGTTTTATGGGTGAGATAAATGAAGAAATTTTAAAGAATTTTGACTTGGGCAAAAAAATTTATTTAGCCACCCTGAATTTAAACGCAGTTTTTTCTTTTGTGCGCAAAGATGAGCGATACGAACCCGTTGCCAGATATCCTTATATAAGCCGCGACGTTTCCTTCATTATTGATGCTTCGGTTTCCTATGATACGCTGCTTAAATTCTTCCGCCAGGATCCCTCAGAATTAATCAAAGAGGTAAACTTGGTGGATGTCTATTTCGGGAAGAACATCCCTCCGGGCAAGAAAAGCCTGACCATTTCCGTAAAATTTCAATCCCCGGAACGCACCCTGCGCGACGAAGAAGTCGAGGCAATAGATTCAAGGCTTCGCCAGGGTCTGATTAAAGAATTTGCGGCCCAGCCGAGATAGTTATCCGAAAACTTCCCCTTGAAAAATCCCAATCTTGTGTTATACCTTATTTAGGACCAAACAGTTAGTCGTATTCTGAAAAACCTTATTTTAGTCAAAATATCAAAGCACTAAACTCCGGCTTATTATTCCAGGCGGTGCAGAGGAGTTAGATTGGAGAAATTATTTAAATTGTACTTTAGGGCTTTAATTAGGACCAATAAAAGCTATGAAAATAAAAGTTGGCAAAGCTAATTTCATCGTAAAACTATTTTTAATAATTCCCCACCTTCTTTTTTTATTTCCGAAAGTTTGTCCTGAGAGTTTTTCTTATGGCCTGCGCAGGGTAAAGGCGCTTTTGCCGATAACTACAATTACGAAGTTCGAAGATAAAAACTTGGAATTCGCAATCGCCGAGTTATTAAAAAATCCCTCACTTCAAAGCATACTTACACTTTTGTATCAACAGGGGAGTTATGATAGAATTATCTTTTGTGAAGACCCGAGGGAATCGGCATTTCCAAATACCAGCATATTTACTAAGGAAAAAGAGGGCAGTGGAAAAATATATATCGGCGTAATTGCAATACCTTCTAACTTTTACGATACCTATATCAATGACGAAGAGAGAATAGCCATTATAGAGCATGAACTCTGGCACTTTCGTTATAATGCAGTACCGGAACACGACCAAATGTTAAATGCATATCGCCGGATAGTTGAGGAAATAGACAGAGCACCAAATTTAGATCCGGTTCAGAAAGCCGCTCTTTTCTGCACCCTAAACTCTGTCTGGGATGCCTTCCTCCAGAAATTTATGGTCGAATCCGGATATATTCAAAACGCAAACAGATTAGTCGACACAAATCTTAATCTAAGCACAAGAATAATTAAAGAGTGGATTGAAAGAGGGATAAGCATCCCCGATATCGGGAATGTGGCTAGCGTTATTGAGGCGCTTTTTCGCGGTGTAATTCCGTTTGCAGAAAACGGTGAAGATGAGATAGTGCTTGCCAATAAACAAAGAACAAAAGGGGTTTTTGTTCCTCTATTAGGGATTAAGAGATATAAAGAGATAGAAAAAAATTACGTCCCACCTTTGGAAAAAATATTTTTAGAAGGCAGACTCCCCACTTATGAGGAACTTAAGGCCATATTCTTATAATCCGTAACTGTGTAGAGTACCTTACGGCGAGACACGGGATTTAAGCTTGTCCATGTTGGATTGTAAATTTGCCTTTTTCTTCAAATCTTCAAACCACTTCTGGAAATAATCCGCCTGCTTTTTAGCCAGGACCGTTTCCCTAAAGGCATCCTTTTCTTTCTGGAAATCTTCTTCGCTTACGGTTGTAAGCTCATCCATCCTGGCAATAACATACCCGCGTTCGGTAGAAACCACTTCTTTAGATACCTCTTTGGGTTTAAGCGAAAAACCTATGCGCATAAATTCCTCGGATTTTCCTATTCCGGCAATATAGCTCTGGCGGCTGATCAGGTCGGTTGTAACCGGCAGAATGTTAAATTCTTTTGCCGCGGCCTCAAACGAAGTTTCCCCGATCCTCTTAATCAACTTTTCCGTTTTTTCTTTAGTTAAAATACGCGCCTTTTCCGTTTTAAATACTACCCCAACCTTGTCTTTTACCTCAACAAACTCCGGTATATAGGCGTTCTTCTTATCTTTTAATTTAAGAAAAATATAACCCTGGCCGGTTTCGATAGGAGAAGAAACTTCTCCTATCCCCAGGTTGAAAGCAGCGTTATAAAAACCCAGGTTAAACCCTATTTCAGATAGGGGAGAGTCAAGGGAAAAATAATCCGTTTCTTTAAAAGAAACCCCGTATTTTTTGGCTATCTCGTCAAATTTTGTCTGAGGGTTTATTTGGGAAGAAACCTCTGTTTTTAGCTCTTCAATTTTATCTTTGGTTTTTTGGGACAGGAGCCTTGCCTTAATATCCTCACCAATCTTTTCGGTTAATTCGGCGGCAGGTTGTGCAGTCGTTTCAACGGCTTCTTTTTCGGCCTGAGGCTTATCTTTTTCCTCAACATCAGGAGAAGGATCTATAGAGGTGAATTCTTCGGAGTGAGATTTAAAATATTCCTCTATTTCTTCACCAGAAACACTTAGGCCGCTTGCCACGTCTTTTACCCCTATAGAAATGTACTCCACTTTTACGCTGTCGGGCCTGCGAAATGATTCTTTATTTTTAGCGTAATAGTCCGGGAGTTCTTTTTCATCGGTAATATTTATTTCATTTAAAAGAGGTTGAATTTCTACCATAAGGTAGGAAAACCTTCCCTTCTCTTTTTCTTTTGTGAATTCATCCTTCAACTCCGCGTCGGATAATTTTACCCGGGAATAGATCTTTTCTACCAGCTTGGAAATAGCGAGAGACTGACGCATCTGTTCTTCAAAGCGGATGGGTGTGGTGCGGAAGTGATATTTTAGTATCCAGTCGTAGGCCTGAGGATCAAACTTTTCTTCCTTTTGAAACAGGGGAAAATCTTTTATGCGTTCCGCCAGTTCTTTGTCGGAAACCTTTATATTTTCTTTCTTTGTTTCTTCCAGGAGGATCAGGCGGTCCCAGGCCTGTGAGTCGAGGTCAAGATATTGGGCTACCTGGTCAAAGAGCCGCCCATAAATCATTAATGCCTGGTCGCGTGATGCCTCCCAGCTTTTTAAATATTCATCAAGAGGAACTCTTTTGTTAAAAATCTTTCCCGCGGAGTTTAAGTTACGATCCTGGAGCAGGCTTCCTCCTCCCCAGAGGACAAAAGCGGGTATGATGATTATGGCCAAAAGCCACATAATTGCCTTAATATTGCCTTTTTTGCGCATTACCTTAAGCATTATTTTTCTCTCCTTGTTTTGCTTCGCTTACTGCAGGATATCTCAGGCCGAAACACATTGAGCCAAACGAAGTATTTTTAAATGAATTCCCTTTGACGGGATAAAGTCAAAGGCGCCCTAAGCCAACAGGAGCTTGATTATACATCATCGGGGGGCGCTTAGACAAATAAAAAATAAAGAAAGGATTGAATTTATTCGGTAAATAACCTATAATTGTAGGCAAAATGTTTATTTCCGGGAAAGAGGGTATTCTAGAAAATCGATATTTTAGACAGGGATAAAGAGGAGAACGCATGGCAGAAAATATACAGAATCTTATAAGAAAGATACAGGAAGAAGGGGTTAAAGCTGCCCAGGAGCAGGCCAGGGATATTGAAGCAAAGGCAAGGCTTGAGGCGCAGACAATTCTGGAAAAGGCCCGGCGTGAGGCAGAAAAGTTATTTTCCGAGACAAAAGAAAAAATTTCTCGGGAAGAAAATTCAAGTAATGTCCTGCTCAAGCAGGCAGGGCGGGACCTTCTGCTTAGTCTGAGAAAAGAACTTGAGCATACGTTGCAGCGATTGATAATGCAGGAAGTACAGGGGATATTTAAAGTCGGGGACCTGGAAAAAATTATAATATTTCTCCTGAAAGAACCGCCGACCGCATATTCTTCCTCGATCGTAGCTTTAAGCAAAGAAGATTATATGCATCTAGAGGGGTATTTTTTGGACAAACTCAAGGAAGAGATTAAAAAGAACATTGTACTTAAGTCTTCCGAGGAAATTTCCGGAGGATTTACTATAAGTTTTGACCAGGGAAAATCCTGCTTTGATTTTACCGACAAAGCATTGTCGGAATATATAGGATCCTTTCTTAAGCCGAAACTAAGTGAAATCTTAAAGGGAGCTGCTTCAGACGCAGAAAGAAAAAAATAGCAATGTCCGGATATTATATATATTTGATGTCAAGCCTGCCTATGCTTCATTTCGGAATGAGGCCGCCGTTTTCTTTAAGTAAATTCAAAGAACTCTGTCGTGGACTTATTCCGGAAAAAGATCTTGAGGTTATCGGCTTCGCTTTACAGAAAGAAATCCGTTACTATAAGGAGATGCCATACGTACTGAAAGAATGGGTTACCTTTGATACAACGCTAAGGAATGAACTGGCTAAGATTCGTGCGGGTCACAGAAAAGAAGACCCCTCGAGATATACAAGGGAATCAGGACACGTAGAAATTTCTCTTATGCATATTGCCTCTAATGCGGCCAGGAACCCTTCCTTGCTTGAGGCCGAAAGGATGCTGGACACGGAGAGATGGAGAAAGCTAGAAGAACTCTCGTCAGGACATTATTTTGATTTAGAAATCTTGGTTATCTATGCGCTTAAACTTGGTATATTGGAACGCTGGGAAAATATTCGCAGCGCCGATAAAACGCGCCTGATAGAGGAGACGCTACAGGCTGCATTTTAGAGGTTATGAGGGATGGACAGATGAGCTTAAAGAGGAAAGGCCGCATCACAAAAATCACCGGGAATATGATAAGTGTCACGTTTGAAGATTTTGTGGTTCAGAATGAGGTGGCCTATGCTATTCACGGAGAAGAGCGCCTTAAATCCGAAGTTATCCGGGTTAGAAACAATACCGCAGAGTTGCAGGTTTACGAGAACACCAAAGGCCTGATAATAGGAGAAGAGGTAGAATTCAGCGATGAACTTTTATCGGTAGAGCTAGGCCCCGGACTTTTAGGCCAGATTTTTGATGGACTGCAGAACCCTCTGCCGCACCTGGCGGAAAAGTGCGGCTTCTTCTTAAAAAGAGGCCTTTATGTTGAAGCGCTGTCATCCGATGAGGCGTGGGAGTTTACCCCTCTCATTAAGGCGAAGGATAAAGTACGCGCCGGAGATAAGATTGGATTTGTTCCCGAAAAAATTTTCAAACACTACATCATGGTGCCCTTTAACTTTAAAGGGATTTTAGAGGTAGCCGAGATACTTCCTTATGGCAGGTATTATTTAAACCAACCGGTTGCAAAACTAAAAGATAACCAGGGAAAGAGTTTTGATGTTTTTTTAAAACAGTCTTGGCCGGTAAAACTTCCCATCGAGGCATATGCCGAGAAATTAAAACCCTCTATTCCCCTTGTTTCCAAAATGAGACTCATCGATTCGCTATTTCCCGTTGCCTTAGGAGGAACGTATTGCATTCCCGGGCCATTCGGAGCAGGTAAGACAGTTTTACAACAGCTAACCAGCCGTCATGCCGAAGTAGACATAGTGGTTATTGCCGCCTGCGGTGAACGCGCGGGAGAAGTGGTAGAAACACTCAAAACATTTCCTAACATAACCGACCCGAAAACGGGCAGGCCCTTAAGCGAACGTACGGTGATAATATGTAATACGAGTTCCATGCCTGTTGCTGCCAGGGAATCAAGCGTATATACCGCGGTAACAATAGCCGAGTATTATCGCCAAATGGGATTGCGTGTTTTGCTCCTTGCCGATTCCACGTCGAGATGGGCACAGGCGATGCGAGAGATGTCGGGAAGGCTCGAAGAGATTCCCGGGGAAGAGGCATTTCCTGCGTATTTGGAATCGCGCATTGCCTCGTTTTACGAACGAGCTGGGATGGTGAAATTAAACGACGGGACAACAGGTTCAGTTACTATCGGAGGGACCGTCAGCCCCGCGGGAGGTAATTTTGAAGAGCCGGTTACGCAGGCAACCTTAAAAGTCGTGGGCGCATTTCACGGGCTTTCGCGTGAACGCTCGGATGCACGCAGGTACCCGGCGATAGACCCCCTGATCAGCTGGTCAAAATACACAAGCTTTATCAAAGAAGAACAACTTAAAAGAGGCCACGAAATTTTGCGCACAAGCTACGACATTTCGCAAATGATGAAAGTGGTCGGGGAAGAGGGTATATCCCTTCCCGACTACATCGGATATTTAAAGGGAGAATTTTTTGATTTTGTCTATTTACAGCAGAATGCCTTTGATAAGGTTGATGAGTCAACCGATGCCCAGCGGCAGGAATATATTTTTAGTTTCATTTATAAAAATGTGCTTAATGAGGAATTTGTTTTAGAAAATAAAGATCTGAAGAGCGTCGTGTAG
>JBFZAB010000056.1:0-3460 GCA_041309285.1 Candidatus Omnitrophota bacterium | reverse complement strand
GAGTTAGTTTCGGAAGGCGAAGAAGGAGAACTGGTAATTACCACTCTAACCAAGAAAGCCATTCCGCTTTTAAGATATAGGACGCGCGATATGGTAAGCATAAATTACGAAAAATGCCGTTGCGGAAGAACATTGCCCCGCATTAGCAAAATCACCGGAAGAACCGACGATATGATTATCGTGCGCGGCATAAACGTCTTCCCATCCCAGATAGAGCATGTGCTCCTGGGCATAGAGGGGACCAAACCGCATTATCAGCTTATCGTAGACAGAAAAGCGGGGGAGCTGGACGAACTGGATGTTTTAGTTGAGGTTGAGGAAAAAATATTTTCCGACGAGATAAAAAAATTGACCGCCCTTGAGGAAAAAATCAAAAAGGAAATTGAGTCAATCCTGGGTATATTTGTCAGGGTAAAATTGGTCGAGCCGAAAACACTCGAACGCAGTGAAGGAAAAGCCAAAAGGGTAATCGATAAAAGAATAAACTAGCCGTAACAAACTAGAATAGGAGGCTAAAATCATGAAACTGACCCAGATTTCTATATTCTTAGAGAATAGAAAAGGCAGACTCTATGAGGTCTGCTCGCTGTTGGGTAAGAATAAAATAAACATCCGCGCCTTGAATATTGCCGAGACTCCCGAATTCGGCATTTTAAGAATTGTCGTGGATAGGCCTGAAGATGCAGTTAAGCTGCTCAAGGAAAATGGTTTTGTGGCTAATCTCACCGATATCGTCGCGGTTGAGGTTGAGGATAGGCCGGGCGGACTGGCAAGCATTTTAAAAATCTTCTCCGATAATAACATCAATCTTGAATATATGTACGGTTTTGTCGAAAAATCTTCCGACAAGGCACTCCTTGTTTTCAGGTTCGACGAACCTGATAAAGCCATAGAGGTCTTACTTAAAAATAAAATAAAGATCATTGGTAAAAAAGATATTTCCGAACTATAGTGCCTTGTAAAATAAAGAAAAGCGGCATTGATTACAGCGATTTCAATCAAGATTTCAGCGATTTGCCAAAAATAAATAATCTCCGCAATCTATTCTTTTACTCTCGGAATCAGAACAAGGAGTAAATATGAATTACTGGAATAAAGAAATAGAAACCCTGGATAGAGATACTCTAAGAAAACTTCAGCTTAAACGACTGAAGGAAACCGTACGCCATGCGCTGAAGACGCCATTTTATAAAGAAAGGCTCAAGAAGGCAGGGATTAAGTCTCCGGATGATATAAAAAGCCTCGCCGACCTTAAAAAAATACCCTTTACTACCAAAGATAACTTAAGAGAAGGTTACCCCAAGGGTACGCTTGCTGTAGATCTAGGCCGGGTAGTAAGGGTGCATACGTCGAGCGGAACTACCGGAATACCGACGGTAATTTATCACACCAGAGAGGACCTGAATAACTGGACGGAATTGGTTGCCCGATCTATCATCGCAACCGGGGCTACAAACAAGGATGTTTTTCAAAATATGATGACTTACGGCCTCTTTACCGGAGGCTTGGGCCTGCATTACGGAGCGGAACGCGTAGGGATGATGATCATACCCGTGGGGGGAGGAAATACAAAAAGACAAATTCAGTTGATGAAGGATTTTAAGACTACTGTCTTACATATAACTCCCAGCTATATGCTGCATATACACTCTAAATTGAAAGAAAGCGGAATTGAGATTAAAGACTTGAATCTTAAAAAGGCATACCTGGGCGCAGAGCCGTATTCGGAAAATACGCGCAAGAAAGTAGAAGGGCTTTATTCCATAGACGTATACAATTCTTATGGCTTAAGCGAAATGAACGGCCCCGGGGTAAGCTTTGAATGCGTTTATAAATGCGGGATGCACACCTGGGAAGATGCCTATATCCTGGAGGTAATCGACCCCAAAACCGGTGAGGAACTGGGGGAGGAAAAACAGGGCGAACTTGTCTTTACCACTTTATCCCGCGAAGCGACACCTATTATCAGATACAGGACGCGCGACCTGGCCTTTATCTATAAAGGACAATGTAAATGTAAAAGAACCCACCGCAGGATATCCCGCATCACGGGAAGAAGCGACGATATGCTGATTATAAACGGCGTAAATGTATTTCCGTCACAGATAGAAGAAGTTATCATGCGCATACCGGAAGTCGGAACAAACTATCAGATACATGTGGTTAAAGACGGTGCCCTGGATAAATTAATTGTCAAAGTGGAAATTTATTCCAAGTTATTTAAAGGAGAGCTAACGGAACTTGAGGCACTTAAAACAAAAATTATCGAAGAGTTGCGTGCGTCAATAATAATACATCCGGTTATCGAACTTCATGAGCCGGGAAGCCTTCCGGTATTTGAAGGCAAGGCGCAGCGGGTGGTTGACGCAAGACCTAAATTATAAGGAGGCGGGATGGCAAAACAGCTAAACGTGTTCGCGGAAAATAAACCCGGAAGATTAGAATCCGTCGCCAAGATATTTGCCGAAAATAAAATCAATATTAGGACGATAACCGTACAGGACAGGGGAGATTTCGGGCTCTTAAAGATCCTGGTCGATAAACCTAACGAGGCCTACCTGGCTCTGGCAAACGAAGGATTTGCCTGCGCCTTAAAGGACATCCTGGCTATTGCGCTTGAAGACAGGCCCGGGAGTTTCTATAAATTAACCACGGTTTTATTGAAACATAATATAAATATACAGGATGCCTGCGGTTTTGTCATCGAGTCCAAAAAAGAGGCTGTTTTGTGTGTTGAGGTAAAAGAGCCCGAAGTAATCAAGGACACGTTAAAAAAAGAAGGTTTTAAAATACTCGAAGACTCCCAGCTTTACGAATTATAGTAATTAACTGGCGATAATCGGCCACCAAATTAGTGGTAATTAGCGTTTATCTATATGATAATTGATATACACACCCATGCCTGGCCGGCTAAAATATCCCGGAAGGCAAGAGAAACTCTGGAATCGTCTTTTAAGGTCAAGCTTGTAGGAGAGCCCACCGTCGACACCCTCCTTAAATTCATGGACAAAAATGGCATTGATGTGAGCGTAGTTTGCGCCGTAGCCAGCCGCCCGGAACAAGTACCCTCCATAAACGATTGGATGATAGGAGTAAGGAGTAAAAGAATAAAAGCCTTCTGCGCCCTCCATCCGGAATATCCGCATCTTAAGGATGAGATAAAGAGAATAAAGAATGAGGCGGACGGGATAAAATTACAGCCCGAATTCCAGGATTTCTACATCGACGACGAAAAAGTTTATCCCATGTATGAAATGATCGAGTCGCTTGATATACCGCTTTTATTTCACTGCGGGGAAGAGCTCTCCGGAACAAAACTCGTACGTTCCTCGCCGGATCGCCTGCTAAGGGTGAGAGAAAAATTTGAAGGTTTAAGGATAATTGCGGCACACTTCGGCGGATTTAAACTATGGGATGAGGTAAAAAAATACTTAATCGGAAAAGATATATATTTGGATAC
>JBFZAB010000055.1:0-3440 GCA_041309285.1 Candidatus Omnitrophota bacterium | reverse complement strand
TTAGGAAAATTATTTCTGCAGTTTAATATAAATATAGGATTTCTTGTCAGCGGAATATCTAAGGAAGAAAAAGAGAGGATAAAGGAAGATTTAGAAAGCGGAGAAATAGATATTGTAATAGGAACACATTCTCTTCTTGAAGAAAATATCCTATTTAAAAATCTGGGCCTGGTAGTTATTGATGAGCAGCATAAATTTGGCGTGATGCAAAGAAAAAATCTTATCGAGAAAGGATTAAATCCGGATGTCCTGATTATGACGGCTACCCCCATACCGCGAACCCTTGCCCTTACCATTTACGGAGACCTGGATATATCGAGTCTCTGTGAGCTGCCGAAGGGAAGAGGGGGAGTAAAGACGTTCTGGGTTTATGAATCAAAAAGAGAAGCGGTATACTCCTTTATCAAAAAAGAATTGAAAGCGGGGCACCAGGCATTTATAGTATACCCTTTGATTGAGGAATCTGAATCCCTGGATTTAAAATCCGCAACTTGTATGTATGAAGAAATAAAAGACGGAGTTTTCCAGGAATTTAAGGTTGGGCTTATTCACGGCCGTATCTTACTCCGGGAAAAAGATAGAATAATGGAGGAATTCAGGTCCCGCAAACTTGATATATTAGTTTCGACGCTGGTAATCGAGGTAGGTATAGACATTCCAAACGTTACGGTTATAATGATAGAAAATGCCGAGCGTTTTGGTCTAGCCCAATTGCATCAATTGCGCGGCCGGGTAGGCAGAGGAAGAAATCAGTCCTACTGTATACTTATGTCATCCAGCGAAACGGATGAGGCAAGGCAAAGGCTTAATGCACTTGTAGATACAAGCGACGGTTTTAGAATAGCGGAGGAAGACTTAAGGATAAGGGGGCCGGGAGAATTTTTCGGAGAACTTCAACACGGCTTGCCTGAGATAAAAATTGCCGATATCGTAAACGATATAAAGACCCTTGAATGTGCCCACCGGGAGGCATTCGATATCTTAAAGCGTGACCCAAGGCTTATTGAAAAGAATCACCGGGGACTCTTAAAAAAGTTTAAAGATAAATTTGTTAAATTTGAGCTATTGTCCATAGGCTAAATATGCGAGTGACTTCGGGTATATTTAAAGGAAAAAAACTTCTGTCTCCTCAAGTGTCCGGATTGCGCCTTACGGAAGAAAAAGTAAGGAAGGCTATTTTTGACGTGTTAGGTTCCTATATAATAGGGAAGACGCTCCTTGAGCTTTTTGCCGGTTCGGGCAGCATTGGTATCGAGGCTTTTTCCCGCGGGGCAAAAGAAGTAACTTTCGTGGATAATAATATATCCTGCATAGATACCATAAAGAAAAATGTACCGCTTGAGTTAAAAGAGAAAAGCGCTCTTTTACATTACGACTTCTTTCGTGCAATAGAGCACCTGGATAGTATCAATAAAAAATTCGACTTAGTTATTATGGATCCGCCGTATAAAAGCGATTTAATAGTTTTGGTGTTGAAAAAAATATATCAATCTGATATACTGCCCCCCGGTTCTTTAATTATAGTTGAGCATCACCGCGATGAAAAAATAATCAGTCCCTCTCTTTATGGACTTGAATTATTGAGCCATAAGAGATACGGGGCTAGCTGTGTCTCTTTTTTTAAATTTTTAGATAAAAAAGATGGAAAAAGTAAATAAGCTTGTAATATATCCCGGAACATTTGATCCTGTTACGTATGGGCATATTGATATCATCAGGCGCGCAAGATGCATATTTGACAGGATTATTGTTGCCGTATCTAAACGACCTTCTAAGGAAGCGCTATTTTCTTTAAGCGAGAGAATAAATTTTTTAAAAGATGCGACCAAAAATATGCCAAATGTTAAGATAGAGCCATTTGAAGGGCTGGTTGTAGATTTTGTTAAGAAAAAAAATACCAATATAATTATCAGGGGAATACGGATGATTTCTGATTTTGAATATGAATTCCAGATGGCGCTTACAAACAGGAAGCTGGCCTCATCTGTAGAAACCATATTTATGATGCCCAGTGAGGCATATTCGTACCTGTCATCAAAATTAATAAAAGAAGCTGCTTTTTTAGGTGCGGACCTTTCGGATTTTGTGCCTGTGGTGGTTTCTAAAGCGTTTGATAAGAAAGCCCTTGCCTGTAAAAACAAGAGAAGAGGTTAAATTATAATGGAAGAGTTCGGTATTATTACCAGATTGAGACATCAGGCAAGTCTTAACCCAAAAAGAATTGTTCTTCCCGAAGGGGAAGATGTGCGAATTATTGAGGCTGCCCAAAAAATACTTAAGGAAAAAATTGCCCGCCTGGTTATATTTACAAAAAACAAAGTCGACAAAAGTCTTGAAGGATATTCAAAAAGCGGTTACCTTGAGGTCCTGAACCCTGAAAGCGAAGAGTTTATAGATAAATACGCTTCGCTGTATTTTGAGGCACGCAGGCATAAGGAAATTGATTTTGAAGTGGCCAAGCGAATTATTCGGGAGAATCCCGTGTATAGTGCCGCCCTGATGGTTAAGAGCGGAGAGGTTGATGGTTCTGTTGCCGGGGCAAGTCTTTCTACTTCCGATGTAGCCCGGGCTGCCATCCATTGCATAGGAAAACAGGAAGGGATTTCTACCGTTCTGGGTATTTTTATAATGGTAATCCCTGATTCTACTTACGGGGAAAAAGGGACATTTGTTTTTGCCGATTGCGCTGTTGTTCCTAATCCAAATTCCACACAGCTTGCTGATATAGCGGTTGCGACGGCGGAATTTACAGCTAAGATATTGGGCATAGAGCCGCGTGTTGCCATGCTCAGCTATTCAAGCAAAGGTTCAAGCAACAGCAGCAGTGTTGATACCATTATAGAGGCAACCAAAATAGTAAAAGAAAAATATCCTCAACTCTTGATAGACGGCGAGCTTCAGGTGGATGCGGCCATAGTTCCGGAAGTAGCCAGAATAAAAACCCTCGGAAGCAAAGTTGCCGGATTTGCGAATGTGCTTGTTTTTCCTAATTTGGAAGCGGCAAATTGCAGCTATAAATTAGTCCAGAGACTTGCCAGGGCGCGAGCCGTGGGCCCTGTTTTTCTGGGGCTCATGAAACCTGCCAGTGATCTCTCTCGGGGATGCGATGTAGAAGACATTATTGATGCTGTGGCCGTTACCGTTATACGCGCCCAAAAGTAAAACAAATCCGCGCGAATTTTTATCGAATTCCCGCAATTTTTTTGTGGAGTATAATTTGCGGAAATTCAATATTTATATTCGCGCTAATTCGTGCCAAGATGCTAATACTTGTAATTAATGCCGGAAGTTCCTCAATAAAATATCAGCTGTTTGATCCGCCCCGTAAAGATTATATCGCGAAGGGGGTTATAGAAAGAATAGGCGGGAGAAAATCATTCGTCCATCATATTTTAAAAGGAAACCACCCTTTAAATAAAAATGTAAGGATTGATGATCAT
>JBFZAB010000054.1:0-3919 GCA_041309285.1 Candidatus Omnitrophota bacterium | reverse complement strand
AAAAAAATATACGGAGTCCAATTCCATCCTGAGGTAGCACATACGGAATTCGGAAGCGAAATAATCAGGAATTTTCTATTTAAGATATGCGGTTGCAAAGGTAACTGGGATATAGGTTCTTTCCTTGAAGAATCGATATTAAAAATAAAAGAACAAGTCGGAACCAGCGGAGTAGTATGCGGGTTAAGCGGAGGGGTAGATTCATCCGTTACCGCCGCCCTGCTTAACCGCGCCATAGGCAAACAACTAAATTGCATTTTTGTAAATAATGGTTTACTGCGTAAGAATGAACCCGAAAAGGTAATAGAAGTTTTTAGAAACAGGCTGCATTTAAACCTCATCTACGTGGATGCTGAAAAACGCTTCGTTAATAAAATCAAAGGGGTCACAGACCCTGAAGCGAAGCGGAAAATTATAGGCAAAGAATTTGTCAGGGTTTTTGAGGAAGAAGCCCGCTCCTTGAAAAATATAAAATACCTGGCCCAGGGTACATTATACCCCGACGTGATAGAGTCATGCTCTTTCTTCGGCGGCCCTTCCGCTAAAATAAAAACCCATCATAATGTAGGTGGCCTTCCCAAAAAGATGTCGCTTGAACTCATAGAGCCGTTGCGCAAATTATTTAAGGATGAGGTAAGAAGGTTAGGGAACCTACTTGGGCTCTCCGATGAAATAATAAATCGCCAGCCTTTTCCCGGGCCCGGGCTTGCGGTAAGAATTATAGGAGAGGTAACTCCGGATAGGCTTAATTTGTTTATAGATGCTGACCAGATTCTTCTTGAAGAGATAAAAAACGCTTACTTATACAGAAAGATCTGGCAATCATTCGTAGTACTTCTTCCGATAAAGACAGTCGGCGTAATGGGAGATGAGAGAACGTACGAAAACGTTGCGGCTATACGTGCGGTAACCAGTGTTGACGGAATGACTGCAGACTGGGCACACATACCATACGAGATAATAGAAAAGATATCAAATAGGATTATAAGCGAAGTTAAGGGGATAAACCGCGTAGTCTACGATACAAGCTCTAAGCCTCCGGCTACCATAGAATGGGAATAAGACAGATTAACGCTCAATAATTTGCAAAGATGAAACACTCTAATTTTGTACACCTGCATGTTCATAGTCAATACAGCCTGCTCGACGGAGCCTGCCGTATACAAGATCTGATTAATCTTGCCAACAAATTGCGCATGCCCGGACTGGCCATAACTGACCACGGTAATATGTTCGGGGCAATAGAATTTTACCAGAAGGCCATGGAAGGAGGGATTAAACCTATAATCGGCTGCGAAATATACATCGCGCCGAAAAGCCGTTTTGAAAAGGCGTCCCAGAGCATTAAAGATGTGTCTTATCACCTGACTCTACTTGCAAGAAATGAAGAAGGATATAGGAATCTTATAAAATTGGTGACTCTGGGCTATATAGAGGGTTTCTACTATAAACCCCGCATAGACAAAGAATTATTGAGCAGCCACGCCAAAGGCCTTATCGGGCTAAGCGGATGCTTGAAAGCGGAGCTGGCATGCTTATTAAACAACGAACAATTCGGTAATACGTTAAGTACACTTGATGAGTTCAGAAATATATTCGAACATGGTAATTTCTACATCGAAGTCCAGGACCATGGCATACCTGACCAAGCAAAAATAAACAAGCACCTTATAAAATATGCCAAAGACCTAAACTTGCCCTTAGTTGCAACAAACGATGTCCATTATTTATATAAGGATGATGCTGCGGCCCACGAAATGCTTCTTTGCATACAAACTCAGGCTACCCTGGATGACCCCAATCATATGCGTTTTGGAACGGAAGAATTTTATTTTAAATCCCCTGAAGAAATGGGACTTATTTTTAAAGAAATTCCCGAGTCAATATCCAACACTATAGCCATTACAGAAAAATGCAACCTTGAGCTTGACTTCAGCAAAACGCACCTGCCTCATTTTGCTCCTCCTGAAGGTAAAACAAAATTTGATTATTTGAAGGAACTCTGCCAAGAAGCCCTCAAAACAAGGTATAAGGAAGCAGGGGAAGAAGTATTGAAACGCCTCAGCTATGAATTGAGTGTAATTAAAGAATCGGGGTTCGTGGGATACTTCCTGATTGTATGGGATTTTGTACAATACGCAAAATCAAAAGGCATACCGGTTGGGCCAGGCAGGGGTTCGGCGGCCGGAAGTCTGGTCAGCTATCTGCTTAGGATAACTGACATAGATCCCTTAAAATATGGGCTTCTTTTCGAGAGGTTTCTTAACCCCGAGCGGGTAAGCATGCCGGATATGGATATAGATTTCTGTTATGAAAAACGTCAGGAAGTTATCGACTATGTAATAGAAAAATACGGAAAAGCCAACGTCGCCCAGATTATTACGTTCGGAACGATGATGGCACGCGCAGTAGTGAGAGATGTAGGAAGGGCCATGAACATGCCTTATAGCGAAGTAGATAAAATAGCAAAGCTCATTCCTACAGATATCAACATGACTCTGGAACATGCTTTAAAGGTAGAGCCGCAGCTGGCACATATGTATAAAAACGACCCGAAGATAACCAAGCTGGTAGATATTTCGCTTACTCTGGAAGGATTAACCCGCCACGCATCTACGCATGCGGCAGGCGTCGTAATTGCGGAAAAACCTTTGATTGAATACATACCGCTGTATAAGATGGCCGATTCTCAAGTAACAACGGGCTATGCAATGGAATCTTTAGAAAAAATCGGATTATTAAAAATGGATTTCCTCGGGCTACGCACCTTAACTGTAATTAACGAGGCTGCAAAAATTATACAGCGTTCACGGGAAATAAAAATAGATATCTCGCAGATACCCATTGATGATACGGCCACATTTAGGCTGCTGCAGAAGGGAGAAACCGCAGGAGTATTCCAGTTGGAAAGCTCAGGCATGCGGGAAATACTAAAAAAGATGAAGCCTGAAAGATTTGAAGACATTATTGCGCTGCTCGCATTATACAGGCCCGGACCAATCGGTTCAGGTATGATAGACGACTTTATTAAAAGAAAAAGGGGAGAAATAACCGTAAAATATGACCATAAGAAACTTGAACCGATACTAAAGGAAACATACGGCATTATACTATACCAGGAACAAGTTATGAGAATAGCTTCCGAACTCGGTGGATTCAGTATGAGCCAGGCGGATGTCTTAAGGCGAGCAATGAGCAAAAAGAACCCTGAGGTAATGGATAGGGCACAGAGGTCTTTTGTCGAGGGAGCGGCCAAAAACGGCATCAACCATGATACTGCACTCAAAATATTCAACCAAATAGAATACTTTGCGGGTTACGGATTCAACAAATCTCACTCTGCAGCATATGCTCTTATTTCTTATCAAACGGCATACCTAAAGTCAAATTTTCCACCCGAGTTTATGGCCGCACTTCTCACAAGCGAAAAAGACAATACCGACAAGGTAGTCCAATATATAAACGAATCTAATCGAATGGGAATTAAGGTTCTACCTCCCGACATAAACGAAAGTTTCGCAAATTTTACGCTTGTTTCGGAAGACACAATACGCTTCGGACTGGCAGCAGTAAAAAACGTCGGCCAAGGTGCGATGGAGCAGATTGTTCAGGCGCGCAATAAAAATAACAGTTTTAGGGACCTCTATGAATTCTGTGAACGAGTAGATTTAAGAACGGTCAACCATAAGGTCATAGAAAGCCTGGTCAAATGCGGGGCATTTGACAGCTTCGGTTTGAAAAGGTCTCAGTTAATGTCTATGTTAGATGATGCTCTTGAGGTGGCCAATAGCCTGCAGCACGATAAATCAACCGGGCAGCTGTCATTCTTTAACGATGAAAAGGAGTCGATGTTTAAGAAAAGGTTCAAGCCCATACCTCAAATCAAGGAATGGCCGGAATCGCAGCTGCTGACATTTGA
>JBFZAB010000053.1:0-4025 GCA_041309285.1 Candidatus Omnitrophota bacterium | reverse complement strand
TTTCTTATTATATAAACAGACTGTTTATTTTTTATAAAAAGGTTTTTATTAGTCCTACATATTAGGTATAACATGATTTCGCAATATCGTCAAGGGGTGGCAAGGATTTTCTAAGAAATTAGTTAAGGAAGGATAAAAAAACTATCTTCTAAATGCCCTTACCAAATTAGCAAATATTATTTCATCCGCCAGGTCCATAAAACGCATGGATTCAATGGGGTGATGGTAGTCACCGGTCCTACTTAGATTTCTTCCGACTATATCAACGGTCACAACATATTTCCCCAACTCTTCATTATATGTCCGGTCTACTCTAAATCCCAGTTCGCTCACTGCCCCAGGTTCTATGGTGAAACGAATGGAAGCTTCTCCGTCTATTCTAGAATTACCCGTCTTTATCTCTTGCGGCCGGGTAATTACCCGCACAAGCTTCTCATGGCCATCTACCCCAACATAGTATAATCCTTCCTGAACATCGTTACTCAAATCTGTTTCCCTATCTATTCTAACAGGACCATCAATCCATCCTTTTTGGACCCTTAGAATAGTTAATAACTCTTCCTGGGCTAATTTTGCCGTAGCAACCGAGACTCTACCTTCAGCAAATGAAACCAGGATATCATTATTTGCCTCCGATAAAGAGTTAAATACACCGTATTCTAAACTTTTCAAGGCGCCTAAGCCGTTCGGAAAATTTTCAGGACGAGCAACATATCCGGGCGCCTGTTCACCAAAGGTAGTCTTTATTCCCTGACCAAGTTCGTATATTTCGCCATAGTTTGCAAGAAGCTCAGAACAATCGTCGCTATGTTTCTCAACCACCTGAAATGCTACTCTATAATCGGTTAGATTTGCCAATACTTTTATTCCTGTCAGACCTGTCCTATTATAATATTGCCTTAACCTCTCCATACCTTCCAAGGAAAAAATATTGGCCAAGGCAGTACGCTCTCGCAAGGTCAAACTAAACGGAGCAATACCAAGCTCGTTTTGTATAATGCCTAATGCTTCTGCTTCACGACCTTCGTCTCTTAAGAGCATAAAACTATCAAATTCCTCGGGAACATCCCATAAAAGATGGTTGCTGTAAACGTTAACATATTTAACATTCTGGTCTTTCATTAACGGAAACACTTTTATTAAAACACCGGAAGGATCAAACAGTCCTCCATAATCTTCTGATAACTTACTTACCAAATAACCACTGTAAATAGGTCCAAAATAATAGTCAACACTATCTATACTTTTCTGATATCCGCTGCTAACGGTTAATTTCGCAGGCGGCTGAATTATAGCAGCTTCTCCCCGACCCGAGACTAAATGTTTAAAGTTGCCTTCTTTCAACGTCCCATCGTAAAATTTTTCCGGGTAAACAAATTTCATTGCCGCCAAGGGAGAACCGTTAAACTTATGATCGAGCATGCTCAATAATCCCACACTACCGAACCAATCTTGTGTAACTTTACCTGCTAAATTTTGGTCAACTGCCCAACCCATTACTCTTTCAATCTTATAACGGATTAACTGTTGAACATAGCGGTCGTTATCAGCAGAAGACCAGATGCCATGGGGAGAGAAGTCATGGTTAAACCACAAGAAAGGCTTGTCCCAGTTATCCGGGTCCCAGAATTTATCCGGGTAGGCAAATTTCATTGCCGCCAAAGGAGAATCGTTAAATTTACTCTGAATCATACTTGATAATCCTGTACTCTCAAACCAACCTTGTGTAATCTTACTAGATAAAACCTTATCAATTGCCCAGCCCATTTCTCTCTCAATCTTATAACGGATTAACTGTTGGACATAGTGGTCATTTTCGGTAGAAGACCAGATGCCCTGGGGAGAGAAGTCATGGTCAAACCACAAGAAAGGCTTGCCCCAGTTATCCGGGTCCCAAAATTTATCCGGGTAGGCAAATTTCATTGCCGCCAAAGGAGAGTCGTCAAACTTACCTGTAAGCATGCCTCTTAATCCTATCTTGCTAAACCAATCCGCCGTAATTTTATTTGGCAAATCTTTATCAATTACCCAAATTTCCTTCTCTTCGATTACATATCTTACGAGTATTCCTGCATTTATATTCCCCTGTATTCCCGTCCAAACGCCGTTAGGGAATTTACCTATTTCTTTTGATAATACTTTCTCATAAATTTCTACCAATAACTGTTTTGCCTTTTGTTCGTATTTTTCTCGATAGGCACTGTTTATTAATAATACTGGTTCAAGTGTCCCGTTGACCAAAAATTTCTTATCTAGAATTTGGGCTGTGGGGTCATCCAGAATAGCCTTCAGTTCTTTCTGTTGCGGGGTAAGTTCGGGGAGATTTCTGACCCGACGAAAAGATATATTAAAATCAACTATCTTAACTTTAGTGTATATATTTCCGCCAAGACAAAGATTTAATACAAGACAAACTAACCAAATAATTATTAGCTTATAGTATTTCATATAATTAGCCTGCTAATTTCAAGTAACTAAATACAAAATATCTTCTATTTATAATAGTATTCTTTACAGCCTTACTTCAAAAATGAACCTCCTGTGATCCCGGTATACAACTTTTACTACAAGAAAATAACTATCGCCACTCCGCGTCTTAGATATTTCCATACCTATTATCATGTCAAAGTTATAATGCACCTCTTTCACCAATCAACACGGTTATATCTACATCCCACGCAAATGTTACGGGAAAGTATAAAAATTCCTCCGTGATACGAGAAAAATCACATTGTAGCATAAAAGATTTAGTTTGCGACAAACCCAATGCTCCAGCAATATACTTGGAAAGTTCATAATGGGTAATCAATAGTTGGTTACAGCAAGGCATTGTTCTTGTCTGTTCGATAATCAAAGTGCTTAGCCGGCCATAATATGGACCTGTATTTGAAACAATTACTTGTACACTATTCGCGGCTTCTTTTGGCAAACCCAGGTTTACACTTCTTTCTATAATATTATGATGAAAAAGTTCTACTTGTCCGCCGGGACCGGTCCTATATCCATTTGATCTTATTACCTCTTCCGCTTTATCAATACAATATTGTTCTCCTTCTACTGCGAATACATGCTTTGCCCCTAAACGCAGGGCAACCAGTGACAGTATCCCGTATCCTGAGCCTATGTCTGCCACAATCTTATTCTCTATGTAGACTTTCTTAAGCATACCGGAGATCGCAGAGATTGAGCTAAAGTCAATAAAAGGAATGTGCCTATCATGGGACCCGTCTTTGTTCCTAAGCTGCCAATGGTTGTCGGGAGAGACATAAAAAATAATATTCCCGCCATATTTTTCCAGAAATTCTTCACCTAGCTTTTCGCGAATCTCTGCTATAGAAGTACCCTCTGCCTCTATGTTTAAAAACACAAGTGGACCGATACGTAAATATCTACCCTTAAGATCATATTCTAAATCAACATTAAATGATGAAAGCAAATCATCATATTCTAAATCAAATCCAGGATATCCAAATAATTCAAGAGATCTAGGGTCAGAAGGATCTTCCCTGCGCATAATTTCAAACCTGTGGATGGGACCCATAGATAATTTGCTGATAATCTGGGCTCCAAGCTGTCTGCTTTCTTCCGCAGTAAGCCTGACAGCCTGTTTTGTTTCTCCTGCTGTGTCCTTTACCCGACGGGCAAAAACTGGCTGAGATAAACACAAACTAACCGTTATTATTCCCAAACATGCCAATCCAATAATCTTTATCTTAATACTTTTCATTTTCTTACTTCTTTACTTTTTAAATCCATGAACCAATAAGAGAACAAAAATCCACCTCACCTATTTAGTATCAGTGGTTTTATTTATATCTTTATTCTCTATTATCTATAACAAGTATAACACATAAATCCCCTATCGTCAAGGCATGGCAAGGATTTTCTGAAATTTAAGGAAGGATTAATTTGTGTAAATTAACCCAGCACCAATTTTGTTATTCCAATCAAACATATTACAATAAAGTTAATCACACTACATTTTAAGATTAATGGTAAAATTATTGCTGGATAAGTTCGGACAG
>JBFZAB010000052.1:0-13657 GCA_041309285.1 Candidatus Omnitrophota bacterium | reverse complement strand
CTGCAAAATTATTTCTTACACCTATACCGAACCTACTATAGCCTTTGAATATTTCTTTGAAATAATGAAGCTTGCCAAATCTAGAGGCCTATATAATAATTTTGTCACCAACGGATTTATGACGGAAGATGTCCTTTATTGCGCAAAAGGCTATTTAGACGCCGCTAACGTCGACCTAAAGTCAGGTTCTGATGAATTTTATAAGAGTTTATGCGGGGCGAAAATAGAACCCGTGTTTAATTCGCTTAAAGTAATGAAAAAGATGGGTATCTGGGTTGAAGTGACCACCTTGATTATACCGGGCATGAATGATTTCGAAAGAGATTTGAAGACCTGCGCGGAATTTATTTTTGGCCTGGGAAAAGAAACTCCCTGGCACGTAAGCCGTTTTTATCCCCAATACAGGCTGGATAAAGTTGTCCCTACTCCTTTTAGTTTGCTCGAGTTTGCAAGAAAATTGGGATTAGATACCGGATTGCGTTATGTTTATACGGGAAATGTTTCCGGCGACAAAGGAGAGAATACATATTGTTATAATTGCCGGAAAACGGTTATCAAACGTTGCGGTTTTGAGGTTGTTGAATATAATATCAAAGATTCAAAATGTAAATTCTGTTCGGCTCATATTGACGGCGTGGGCTTATAGCCGGATATTCCTAAAAGCAGTTTTTGGATTCCAGCAGAACTGCATTTTTTCAAATATGCTTTCCGCAGCATGTTATGGATGGTTATATTAAAATCTGATGGATTAATTCCTCAAGATCAATCTCCATTACGGTGGTAAATTAGCAAAGAATATGTTATAATCAAATTTCGTTTTGTGGATCTCCGTAAACGATAACAGCATAAATAAAAAAGATGAAACTATACCTAAGACTACTTAAGTTTGTGCGGCCTTACTGGTCTATTTTGTCCTTTGCCGTATTTACCATGTTTATCTCAACCATATTTGACGGGGTTTCTTTGGGGATTATTGTGCCTATTGCCGACAATATCCTTTCAGGGAAAAAAATAATTCTGCCCGCGAAGTCTCCGCATTTTCTGGACGGTTTTATAAATATGCTGAATAACACCGCTCCCGTTGATTTATTAAAGGCGACGGCTATATTTATCGTCGTCCTCTTTACCCTTAAGGGCTTAGCGCTGTTTATCCAGGGATTTCTTATGAATGACGTTAGCCAGCGCGTTATCCGTGATATAAGAAATTCTCTTTATGAAAAACTTCAGAGCCTTTCTCTTGATTTTTATACGCGTTCGAAAACAGGAGTCCTGATTTCGCGGATTACCTACGATGTGGTCGTTGTGCAGATTGCAATATCTGAGGCGCTGGCAGACTTAATCTACTATTCTTTGCAGTTGGTTCTTTTTGCGGGCATAATCTTCTTTATTTACCCGAAACTTGCGTTAGTTGCTTTTGTTATGCTTCCTTTAATAGGGTTTCCCGCAATGCGCATCGGAAAGCTTCTGCGCAAACTCAGCCGCCTTACCCAGGAGAAAATGGCAGATATCAATAATAACCTTTATGAATCCATCTCGGGGGTAAGAATAGTCAAGGCGTTTTCCATGGAGGGTTATGAGATAAAGAAATTCAGGAAACACAACAACGATTTTTACAACTTTATGCTAAATTTTATAAAAAAGGAGCTAATGCTTGGTCCGGTCACCGAATTTTTCGGCGCCTGTGCCGGGGTTTTTGTCCTGTTTATCGGAGGGAGAGACGTAATCGGCGGAGTAATCTCTTTTGGAGTGTTTATTCTGTTTCTGGGAGCACTGCTTTCTCTTCTTAAACCGTTTAAACGTTTAGGCAAGGTATACACTCTAAACCAAAGGGCGATGGCGGCTGTCGAAAGAATATTTGAGATCCTGGATGCGAAGCCTTCCGTTATCGAGGCGAGGGATGCAAAGGAACTTAAGGCATTTGAGAGGGATATAATATTTAAGAAGGTTAATTTCGGTTATGAGGATCGCCTGATTCTAAAAGATATCAATCTTGAGGTTAAAAAAGGGGATATTATTGCCATAGTCGGCCCGACCGGTTCCGGTAAGACCACTTTAACCAATCTTATACCCAGATTCTATGATCCCAATGAAGGCAGCGTTTTAATCGACGGAATTGATTTGAGACAGTTGAATATAAAATCTTTGCGTAATCAGATAGGTATAGTAACACAAGAAACCATACTTTTTAACGATACGGTAAAGATAAATATAGGTTACGGCAAGCCGGAGGCTGATTCCTCAGAAATAATTTCGGCGGCAAAAGTAGCCAATGCCCATGATTTTATAACCGGGCTTCCTAAAGGTTATGATACCGTAATTGGAGAGCACGGAGTAAAGTTATCGGGAGGTGAGAGGCAAAGGCTGGCCATTGCCCGCGCAGTATTAAAAAACCCGCCAATACTTATTCTTGACGAAGCCACTTCTCAGCTTGATACCGCATCCGAGAGGGTTGTTCAGGAGGCCCTGGAGCGCCTTATGCAGAATCGTACTGTATTGGCTATAGCACACAGGCTTTCGACTATAAGAAACTCAACGCGGATAGTGGTTCTCAAAGAAGGAAGAATTTATGAAATAGGAACGCATGCCGAGTTGATGCAAAAAGACGGCCTCTACAAAAAGCTTTACGAATTACAATTTAATAACTTCGAAGTTTAAACTAATCCGCGGATTTTACCCGCGGAACTTCCCGCTAAACAAAAGACTTGATAATAGTGGCAGAATTATGCTAAAATTCCGGTTTATAATAACATTAACAGAAAGATAACAAGGAGGAAAATAGTGGCGACTACAGGATTAATTAAGGAGCTATTAGATGCAGGGGTGCATTTTGGCCATCAGAAGAAGAGATGGAATCCCCGGATGCGGAAATTTGTTTTCGGAGAGCGCAACGGTATTTATATTATTGACCTGGAAAAAACTGCCGAGTGTCTGGCCATAGCCTGTAATTTTATAGATTCGATTACTTCGCAGGGTAAATATGTCCTGTTTGTGGGAACGAAGAAGCAGGCTCAAGATATAGTTACGGAAGAGGCAAAAAGATGCGGCATGTTTTACGTCAATAACCGCTGGCTGGGGGGTACCCTTACAAACTTTGAGACTATAAAGAGGAGCACCAAGCGCCTCAAAGAGCTTAAAAATATGAGAGACCATGGCGATTTTGATAAGCTTTCCAAGAAAGAAAAAGCCCTCTTGAATAAAGAGCTTACAAAATTAGAACGTAATCTGGCAGGCATAGAAAATATGGATAGGTATCCGGATGCTATTTATGTTGTTGATTCCAAAGTTGAAGAGATTGCCATTAAAGAAGCAAATCGGCTTTCTATTCCCATTACCGGATTGATAGATACAAACTGCGACCCTGCCCGCATCAAATATCCTATACCCGGTAACGACGATGCGATACGCGCAATACGTTTTATTACCGCAAAGATTGCGGATGCCGTTATTGAAGGCAGAAAAAAATATGCAGAGATTACACCTTTACCCGAGCCAAAAGAAGATGACGAAAAAAAAGAAGCCGCGGTAGAGGATATTCAAAAAACGGCGAAGAAAGCAAAGAAGGCGTAGCAAAGAAACCTAAGAATATATCTAAGAAACTTCCTGAAAAAGATAATCCATAATACAAAAAAGGGGGTAGTTTTTATGCATGTAGATTTAATAAAAGAACTGCGCAATAAAACGGGTGCCGGCGTTATGGATTGCCGCAGGGCACTGCTCGAATCTAAGGGTGATTTTGATAAGGCCGCATGCATACTGAAAGAAAAAGGTATAGAGATTGCCCAGAAGAAATCCTCAAGAGATGTTAAAGAGGGTTTAGTGGAGTCGTATATCCACCTTGGCGGTAAATTAGGGGTTTTACTTGAGGTAAATTGCGAGACCGACTTTGTGGCAAGAAACGAGAATTTCAAAAAATTATGTAAAGATATAGCTATGCAAATAGCGGCGGCAAATCCCCTGTATATAAATTTTGAGGACATTCCCGAGGAAATTCTGGAGAAGGAAAAATCTATCCTCACCGATTCTTTAAAAAGCAAGAGTAAGGAAGATATTAAAAAAAGTTGGGAAACACATCTGAATAAATTTAGACAGGCAAGCTGTTTAATGGAACAGTCGTTCATACGTGACGAAAAAATTACCATAAAAGATTATGTTAATTCTATCATTGCCCAGTTTGGCGAGAATATAAGGATAAAGCGCTTCATGCGGTATCAATTGGGTGGATAGTCTAAAAATATGGCTGGGAAAGTTACCTCTGGATATAAAAGGATAGTACTTAAGCTTAGCGGCGAGGCGTTGCAGGGCGAGCGGGGATATGGTATTGACCCGGAAGCAGCCTCTTCTATAGCCGAGGAGATAAAAGAAGTTCATGCGACGGGAGTTGAGATAGCCGTTGTTATTGGCGGTGGAAATATTTTCCGCGGTATGTCAGCATCTTCAAAAGGCATGGATCGCTCAACTGCCGACTATATGGGGATGCTTGCTACCGTAATAAACGGATTAGCTCTTCAAAATACTTTAGAAAAACACGGGGTTTTTACGAGGCTTCAGACAGCCATTGAAATGCGGCAGCTGGCAGAGCCGTATATAAGAAGAAGGGCGATAAGGCATCTTGAGAAGAAAAGGATTGTAATATTTGCTGCAGGAACAGGAAATCCTTATTTTACAACCGATACCACGGCTGCGCTGCGGGCAATCGAAATTAATGCTGATGTTATATTAAAAGCTACTAAGGTAGATGGCGTTTACAGCGCCGATCCTTTCAAAGATAAAAGCGCCAAGAAGTTCAAAGAGTTAAAATACATAGATGTTCTTAAGCTGGGACTAAAGGTTATGGATGCGACAGCCATAAGTTTGTGTATGGATAACCATCTCCCCATCATCGTGTTCAATCTTAATAAAAAAGGAAATATCAAGCGGGCTGTTTTGGGAGAAAATATCGGAACCGTAGTTAAATGAAGACACGGCTTATTTAAACGATAGCTCTTATAAGCCGTGTATTTATTGAGGGAGGTATTACAATGGCGACGGCAAAGGATATCATTCACCAGGCAGAGGAGAAGATGCATAAGACAGTTGAAGTTACGCACAGGGAGTTTGGTACCGTGCGTACATCCCGCGCATCTCCCGCACTGGTAGATAACATCAGGGTGAATTATTACGGCAGTCTTATGCCGCTGAAACAAATTGCTACGGTATCTATTCCTGACCCTAAGCTTATTGTCATTCAGGCCTGGGACCAGTCAGTTTTGTCTGAGATAGAAAAGGAGATATTAAAATCTGACTTAGGCGTAACTCCGCTTAATGACGGCAAGGTTATCAGGTTATCCATACCTCCATTGAGTAAAGAAAGGCGCGAGGAGCTGGCCAAGGTTGTCAAGAAAATGGCGGAAGACAGCCGGGTAGCTATACGCACGGTAAGACACGAAGCCAATGAACATATCAAGAATATAGATAAAGATAAAACTATCAGCGAAGACGAAAGTTTTAAGAGCCAGGAGCAGGTGCAGAAGCTGACGGATAAATATATTAAACAAATCGATGATATTCTGAAAGATAAAGAAAAAGAAATCCTCGAAATCTAATACGCTAATTATCGCTAATGAGAATCTAATTTTCGCCAATTTCGTTTTGATATATTTGTAATTTTGTAGAATTTGTAATTGTTTATAAAGGGCCGCTAGCTCAGCCGGAAGAGCACAGGCTTTTTAAGCCTGGCGTGCCGAGATCGAGACTCGGGCGGCCCACTTATTTTAGTAAAGATATATTAGTAACCACCCCGCCTGTTTTTCTAATCTTCCCATTATCCTTTTGACCATTTAATTTCATTAGGTTATAATATCCCTACTAATCTGTATTTTTGATGGTTCGACTGCGCTTACCATTAATCCTGTCCTTCGATAAACTCAGGATGTTGAGCATGGTCGAAACAAGCGAAGTCGAAGGATTTATTCGCGGTAATTCGCGTAAAATGCCGAATGCAGCAATTATAAAAGAATAACTTCGGCATCCTGAAGTGACACTTTAAATAGCAACTGCATTCGGGATTCGCGTTAATTTGCGTTTATGAAGCGCTACAAATTAATCGAACATACGGCGGATTTAGGAATTGAGGCCTATGGCAGTACACCAGAGGAGCTATTCTCTAATTCTGCTTTTGCCATGTTTGATTTAATTACCGATCTTGGAAAAGTAAAACCTAAGGAAAAAATAGAAGTTAAGTTAACCGCCGATAATCAGAATGAGTTATTGGTTAACTGGTTACGCCGGCTTCATTCCTGCTATACGATAGATGAATATCTCTTTGCTAGATTTCAAATCACGACTTTGAAAGAAAAAGAGTTGCTTGGATTTGCCGAGGGAGAAAAGCTTGATTTAAACTGCCACGTTTTGAAAAAAGAGATTAAAGCAGTGACTTATCATCAAGTGGATATTAAAAATAAAAACGGTATATATACGACGCAGATTATATTCGACGTCTGAGCCACAGATTAACACAGATAAGTAAATCCCGGATTCACGCTGAACATAAAAACATGAAAGAAGTCTGGAACGGTCCATTAGAAAAGATTGACGATTACCGTTTCCGCATCCCCAAAAGTTATAAATCAGGCATGCGGGTGGACGGAATTATTTATTCCGACGAGAAAATGCTTCGTGATATCCGTCAGGACAAGGCAGCAGAACAGGTTGCCAATGTTGCCTTCCTTCCCGGCATTGTCAAGCATTCGCTGGCCATGCCCGATATCCACTGGGGATATGGTTTTTCAATCGGAGGAGTAGCGGCAACCGACCCTGAAGAAGGTGGCGTAATTTCTCCCGGCGGCGTTGGCTATGACATAAACTGCGGCGTCAGGCTGCTCAAGACAAACTTATTTATTGACGAAATTAAACCGCGGATAAAAGAGTTAGTTTCCGGGTTGTTTAATACCGTTCCTGCCGGCGTGGGTTCGACCGGTGATATAAAAATTTCTGTGCAGGAAGAGCGCGCCCTCCTGGTTAAAGGTTCACGTTGGGCAATTGATAAGGGTTATGGGATAAAGGATGACCTGGAGTGTACGGAGGAGGGTGGTTGCATCGAAGGCGCAGACCCCGAGGACGTTTCCGACCGTGCATACGAACGGGGCAAAAAACAATCGGGGACACTTGGTTCAGGAAATCATTTTTTGGAGATTCAGGAAGTCGAGCGCATTTATGACCGCGGCCTTGCGGATAGATTTGGCCTAACCGAAGGCCAGATTACGATTATGATTCACTCCGGTTCGCGCGGCCTGGGTTATCAGGTCTGCGACGATTATCTGGAGGCCATGGGTAAGGCGGTACGTAAATATGGTATAAATTTACCCGACCGCCAGCTTGCCTGTGCACCCGTAGAATCGGAAGAGGCAAAAGCCTATATTTCCGCGATGCGTTGTGCGGCAAATTATGCCTGGGCAAATCGTCAGTGCCTGATGCACTTAACCCGTCTGGTCTTCGAGCGCGTATTTAAGAAGAGCTGGGAGTCTTTGGGGATGTATCTGATTTATGATGTGGCGCATAATATTGCAAAATTTGAAAAGTACGAAATAGACGGAAAAATAAAAACCCTCTGTATCCATCGCAAGGGGGCAACGCGTGCTTTCGGGCCGGGACACCCGGAGTTACCCGAGCGATATAAGGACACAGGCCAACCCGTGATTATTCCGGGGGATATGGGCAGGAATTCATTTCTTCTTACGGGAACAAAAAAAGCAGAAGAGACTTTTTATTCTACCTGTCACGGTGCCGGACGCCTGATGTCACGTACTCAGGCGATTAAAGTTTGTTCCGGAAGGAATATTGCTCGTGAACTTGAGGAGAAGGGAATAATGGTTATGGCTTCAGGCCGAGGGACATTGGATGAAGAAGCCCCTGAGGCATATAAGGATGTAAATGACGTGGTCAAAATTGTTGCCGGTGCCGGAATTTCTAAAATTGTCTGCCGTATGCGACCACTCGGAGTTATTAAAGGTTAAGGGAGTCCTGAGCCATGTCGAAGGACGGCCGCTTGGGGCGATAAAAGGCTAATAAATTAATTATCAAATTGTTAAACTTGTTATTCCATAAAAGGAGATCAAATGAAGTCTAGGCTTATGGAACGACCGCAGGGAGTGAACATAAGTCTATTAGCTGAATTTGACCCAGCACTAATTTACTTTAATAACATATTATTCAAATTAGTGCTGGATTTAATTCGCAGACGCTCCAAAATGAAATAGAATGTGCTATGATTTATGTCGCTTCGCTCCGTAAATCATCTGCTCATTAAAGGAGAAGAATATGCTAGACCTTAATTTTATCCGCGAAAATACCGAGAAAGTAAAAGCGGCAATCAAGAATCGCAATTTAAAGATTGACCTGGACGTCTTAATTAATCTCGATGCTGAACGCCGGAAGGTCTTGCAGGAACTAGATGAGCTGCGCCATGAGAGAAATATTTTTTCCGAGGAAGTAGGAAAACTGATGGCGGCAAAGAAGGACGCCAAGGAAAAAATAGCCCTGTCAAAAGCGGTTGCCGAAAAAATAAAACAGCTGGAGACAAGATTTTCCGAAGTTGAAAAAGGAATGAATACACTTGTTCTAAATATTCCGAATATTCCGCACGAATCCGTTCCGGCGGGAAAAGACGCTTCTTTTAACAAGATTATACGTTCCTGGGGCAAGGTGCGGGAATTTGATTTTACTCCCCGGACTCACCTGGAAATTGTCGAGCATTTGGATATCGTAGATTTTCCGCGTTCGGCAAAAATTACCGGATCGAATTTTATCCTCTTTAAAGGCGACGGCGCGAGGCTCGAGCGTTCGCTCATAAATTTTATGCTGGATTTGCATACTAAAAAACACGGCTATAAAGAAATCTGGCCGCCTGCTTTGGTTAACCGCGCCAGCATGACCGCAACGGGTCAGCTTCCGAAATTGGAAGAGGACATGTATGCGCTTAAAGATGATGATTTATTTCTTATCCCCACGGCAGAGGTTCCGGTAACCAATATACACCGCGATGAAATTTTAACTGCGGAGGAGCTACCGGTTTGTTATACTGCCTATACGCCGTGTTTCAGGAGAGAAGCGGGCTCTTATGGAAAAGATACCAAAGGCTTAATCCGCGTCCACCAGTTTGATAAGGTGGAATTGGTTAAATTCACCAGGCCCGAAGATTCGTATAAAGAGCATGAACTCCTGGTAAAAGATGCCGAGGAAGTTTTGCAGTTGCTCGGGCTTCCTTATCGGGTTGTTCTCCTTTCTACCGGAGATTTGAGTTTTTCTGCAAGCAAGTGCTACGATTTAGAGGCATGGACTTGCGGGATGAAGATGAATTTAGAGGTATCAAGCTGCAGCAATTTTGAAGATTTCCAGGCACGCCGTGCAAATATCAGATTCCGCGATTCCAAAACCGGAAAGATATCTTTTGTGCATACCTTAAACGGATCAGGAGTAGCCATGGCGCGTACGGTAGTTGCCATATTGGAAAATTACCAGAATGCCGACGGTTCGGTAACCATACCCGAGGTTTTGCGTCCATACATGGACGGCAGGGAACTGATAAAATAAAATATGTGGCTTAAGATATTTAAATTTATCTTAGGGATTTTCTTTATCCCATTCTGTTTCGGAGGTTCGGTCGGATTATACCGCCAGATAACTAATATACCGATTCCCTCGACCAGCCAGTTTGCCTTTTTGCTTGGCGTAGTGCTGTATACGCTCATCCATATCTTTATCTATAAACCTCAGCGAATTTATACCTTCGGGCATGAAATTATCCATGCCCTATTAAGTTGGCTTTCCGGAGGCAAAGTTAAATCTATCAAGGTATCCAAGGAGGGGGGAGAAGTTAAAACCGACAAAGTTAATTTTATTACGTTGATAGGCCCTTATATTATTCCTCTATACCCTTTACTCTTTTCTCTGGTATTTTTTGTTCTGAATGCGTCCTACAGGTTAGATGATGTTTATTTTAAGGTTTTCCTTTTTGTCCTGGGTTTTAGCTTGAGTATGCATATACTGATGACTGCCGAGGTCTTAAGAAGAATACAGCCTGACTTGATTAAAGCAGGCTATCTGTTTTCCATTACCTTCATTTACCTTACCAATATTGTAATTATGGCCTTTGTTCTAAGCCGCATATTTGAGGCTTTTTATTTTAAAGATTTTATTATTTCTTCGTATGAATTTACCTGGGATATATTTTTAAGTATTTACTATCAGCTTTTCTCTGTCTGAGATTTTGTGTTTGGAGGAGTGCCAGAGTGGACGAATGGGACCGCCTTGAAAGCGGTTAGGTGCCCATAAGGTGCCTCGAGGGTTCGAATCCTTCCTCCTCCGATTAATTTTCCGACAAGTAAAAATTAATCGGATGCCGTAACGAACGTTGTGAGTCGACAGGCGAACAGTGAGTACGGCGCCGATACCTCTGCAAATAGCAAGGAGCAAATAGCAAATAGTAGGTTTGTTATCAGGAGAGATGCCAGAGTGGACGAATGGGACCGCCTCGTCCCGCAACGCTCACTAAATGAGCTGCGGGATTAAATTCGCAGACGTCCGCCTGGGGCAAACTACACTTTACGTCATCGACATTCCGTAAAGTGTCTGCTCATTTAAAAAGCGATAAGATTTTTATCAGGAGAGATGCCAGAGTGGACGAATGGGACCGCCTCGAAAGCGGTTAGGTGCCCATAAGGTGCCTCGGAGGTTCGAATCCTCCTCTCTCCGCCATTGTTGTCCGAGTTAAACTGAGGCAAAAATGGCAGAGAATCGAAAATCGAGATTCGAGATTTGAGTGTGAAAGATTTTCGATTCGGTCAAATTTCGATTTTCTATTTTCAAAAAGTATGAGTTAAGCCATGGCATTCCTATTTGAGAAATTAGATGTTTATCGTAAAGCTGTTGATTTCGCGGATAATATCTGTGAATTGACAAAGGATTTTCCAAGAGGTAGTTATTACCTGGCGGATCAGCTTAATCGGGCCTCGTTATCAATATCGGCTAACATTGCCGAAGGTAATGGCCGATTTCATAAACCTGATAGGACTAATTTCTTTCGTATAGCCCGTGGTTCGGCCTTTGAGTGTGTGCCTATACTTGAGATTTGCAGCCGCAGAGGATTAATCGATAAGGCAAAAAGCGTTTTATTGAAGACTGGGCTGGAAGATATTAGCAAGATGCTTTCTGGTTTGATAAATGCTTGAACCCTTTTGACGGGAAGGTAGCAAAATTTGGCCACACTAATTGTGGATGCAAACCCTGAAGATAATGATGCAAAATAGGAGGACTCAGCGGTGAAACAATGGTATGAGTTATTGTTTGAAGATTACGCAAAGAAATACGATAAAGAGTGTTTTGTTCAAGGAACAGCAGGTGAGTGCGATTTTATCGAAAAAGAAATAGCTTATAATAAATCCTTAAAAATTATTGATATCGGTTGCGGTACTGGTCGCCATTCGATCGAATTGACAAAAAGAGGATATAGTGTAACTGGTGTTGATTTATCCGAGTCACAGCTTATAAGGGCAAAGGAAAAAGCAAAAGAACTTGATCTGAACATTGATTTTCAGAAACACGACGCTAGAAATCTTCCCTTTGAAGGCGAGTTCGATCTGGCGATCATGCTCTGTGAGGGCGGTTTTTCTTTGATGGAAACGGATGAGATGAATTTTGAAATATTAAAGAACGCGACAAAGGCGTTGAAAGATAACGGCAAGTTTATATTTACGACATTGAATGGGTTATTCCCGCTTTTTCATTCCGTCAAAGAATTTTATGAGTCTGCGGCCCAAGAGGGTAATTCCGTCTGTAAAAATTGCTCCTTCGATCTAATGACGTTCCGTGACCACAATACCGTCGCCTTTGAGGATGATGCGGGGAATAAAAAAGAATTAACATGTAATGAACGTTACTATGTGCCGAGTGAACTCACATGGCTTTTAAAGACGCTGGGGTATAAAAAGATCGATATTTTCGGCGCGAAACTCGGGGCATACTCAAGGAACGACAAACTAACGACAGAAGATTTTGAGATGCTTGTTATTTCTCAAAAGTAGAGATTATTGTTCCGTAAGCATCAATGAAAAGAAGTAAAACAAGAGGCATTTAAGATCTTTCTTTGGAAATTAATTATTGATGGGGTAGTCTAAGGATATTTGCCACCCCATACTTCGTTTGCGGTAGAGTTTTACAAGTAGCCTTAATTCAAGGGTTTGTAGGGTTGCCTACCGTACACGACTACCCGTAAATGAGCGCATAACTTACGGAGTTATCAGGGAAGATGTAAGTTATATGCGCGAATTTATCTCGAAGTCTACGAACGCAATTTTGAAGAAATTGCGGAATGCTCAGACAAGGGACAAAAATTAATAACGAGTCGCAGTGAGTGCAACACAAATACATTTCTCTTTATTTTTTCGAAAAAATTCAGTTTAAATAAAGAAATGAATCAGCGAACGATTAAAAATATTCTTATTATCGGTCATTCTAATATTGGTGATGTATGTTATGATTTGACGGTCATAAATCCTCTGCACAGTCACTTTCCTCAGGCGAGAATTTCTTTTATTACCTCCCCCCGCTCCAGCAATATTGCCGAGGGATATAAGGGCTTAGACAGGGTGTTAACTTTTTATAAAGATACCGAAAACAGAGGCCTATCTGGACGCCTGCGTTTCATAATATTTTTAGCAAGAGAGAAGTTTGATCTCGTTCTTGTCCTTAAAAACACACTCATGCATAAATTTTTGGGTATTCCCCGTGTTTGGAGCCTAAGAAAATATTTAGGTTGCGCGCCTTCAGAGAAGAAAATGCACATTGTTGATATTTATCTGGAATTTTTGCGATCTCACGGTATAGATATCCACAAGGCAATGTTTGATTTTACTTTAAACCAAGAGGAGATTGGGTTTCGCGATACCTTCTTTGCGAAGGAAAAGATAAGTGCTAAAGATAGACTTGTAGGGATACTTCCTGCAGCTGCCTGGTCTTTAAAAAATTGGCCGATTGAAAAGTGGAATGAGCTGGCAGAGCTACTTATAAACCAATACGGTATTAAAGTGATTGCTTTTGGTAAATTTTCCGATGATTTTTATAGTCAGATGATATTAAATAAGATTTCTCATAAGATAATATTAGCCAAAAATACTACCTTGAAACAAGCGATGGGTGTAATCAAAAGCTGCAATCTTTTCATTGGAGCTGATTCCAGTTTGCTGCATCTGGCGAGCTGCATGGGGGTTAATACAATTGGACTGTATGGCGCAACTTCCACCCGTTATATTTATCCCTACTTTCATCGCCATAATGTGATTACTTCTAAGGCAGAAATTGATTGTATGCCTTGCTATCCCGGCTATAATTATGACCCTTGTAATAGAAAAACAGCATCCCAGGTTGGAGCCTGTATGGATGGTATTGATATAGAAAGTGTTTTGAAGTTGGTGAAACAGAATCTTGGTTTATAAGTTGTTAGTGAAAATAAAAAATATCCGTAAAAACGATGAATAAAATCAGGCTTTCACCTTCAGCGCTTAATCTTTTTCTGGATTGCCCGCGCTGTTTCTGGTTGGAGAAAGTGAAGGGGATAAAAAGGCCGAGGGGAATTTTTCCATCCCTCCCGGGCGGGATGGATTCCGTTATCAAGGCATATTTTGAC
>JBFZAB010000051.1:0-4497 GCA_041309285.1 Candidatus Omnitrophota bacterium | reverse complement strand
CCGCTAATCTGAGGACGCTAATTGTCGCTAATTTTAAATACGCGAATAACCGCTAATTCTTGAAGACGCTAATTTACGCTAATTTTTTTGAGCGCTAATTTACGCTAATCTTAAATACGCTAATTTACGCTAATAGAAAAGGAATAAAGATGAGGAAGATATTAATCGCTGTGTTAGTTACAAGTATAGTTTTTACGTTTGTTTCCTGCGGAAAAGCCAAAACCGAAACAAAAAATGAAACTGCCTTAGAAGCAAATACCGCGGTAGTCGAGGAGGGTGATATGGATAAAGAGCAGAGACGTGAATATGTGGAGGGCGAAATTTTGGTTAAATTTAAACCTGAGGTAAATTCCGAAGATATCTCAAAGATAGTTAAAGAAGAATATAGCTGTGAAATCATTGATATAATTAAAGGTATAGATGTATACCGCCTCAGGATTCCCGCCGATAAAAAAGTCCCCGAGATGTTAGAACTCCTCAACAAAGACGCCCGCGTCAAATACGCCGAGCCGAATGTGATATACAGATTGCAGAAATAAGATAAGAGCACAAGGTGCAAGAGCACAAGGCACAAGATACCAGTGCACAAGAGCACAAAAGAAACAAGAGCACAAGTACACAAGAGACAAGACACCAGGGCACAAGGTGCAAGACGCAGGGGATAAGAGCAAAAGGACGCAAGTATGGAAGAAAAAGGATATAGAAAACTCATAGTTTGGCAGAAGGCTGATGAATTAGCCTATCAGATTTATACCTCTACCAAGGATTTTCCTAAAGAAGAAGTTTATGGTATAACTTCACAATTAAGAAGATCGACATTATCCGTTGCGGTTAATATTGCAGAAGGTTATGGCAGACAAGGGAAGAAGGAATTAAAACAATTTGTTAATATGGCGCTAGGTTCATTAGCTGAAACGGAATATTTAATAGATTTCTCTTTTAAATTAGAATATTTTGATAAAGAAACCCACCTAAGATTATCCAAGCTACGCCAAGAAGTTGGCGCACTTCTGTGGAAATTCTATAAATCTTTATAACTTGTGGCTTATGTTCTTGTACACTGGTGCACGTAAAGACTCTTGACTAAATAATTCTTGAGTGCTATAATTTGTTCAAATGGGAAATAAATTTAAGTTATTAGTTATATCTTTGGCCCTCATAGCGGGGCTTTTTTTATTTTTAGGGTATAGTTCTCAGGCAGAGGATAGCTCGGGTAGCTACGGGTATGTCCCCAAATATAAAGATGAAAGCATATATACCTATGACCCGAGCAAAACCGAAACCCAGTATCAATTAGGCCAGCCCGCTCGCCCTCCTGCCCTTAGTGAACGCATTGCTCAGCCTGGTAATAAGTGGTCAAGGCCGGAAGATTTAAGCTCGCAACAGGAGTTTTACAAGCCCCCAACAGAGGTTTTTGGCCCCTTTACTTTTATGAAAGAAGAGGAAAAGATTGAGACCAGAAAGGGTAATCTCACCACTGAAGCTTTTGCCGAAGAACTTGTCCCGATAATCGAAGCCGCTACGGGAAAACAGCCTAAGCTTGGGATAACCACTGAGGAAGAAGCCGCCCTTTCCGTAAGTCCGATAGTCCCGGTTGAAGATGAAGAGGAAAAAGCAGGAGAAAATCCGCCCCAGGATAAGAAGAAAGATGAATGGGAGCTCTTGTTTAACAAAGGCAGGGTTAATTTAAAGGCTCCTTCGGGGACTTCGGAAGAAGACCTTACCGCAATAGCCAGTTCTCTTGCCGATTTTCTGGGTAGAGGCGGAGAGGTATCTCTTACTCCGGAAGGGATAGAAATTGTAATTAAGTAGATAGTAGATAGTAGATAGTAAAACCTCGCCCAAAGTTCAAAACCCTCCAAGTTTTAAACTAATCTCATAAGTACCTAAAATCTTATAGTTATAAGATTTTTGTACCTCGACAAACGCTCACAAATCCTTGTAGGATTTGTTCGGTCGACCTTAGCAGGCAAATTTTATAATCTAAGATTATAAAATTTGGGTAACTATATCAAACCATATCACAAGCACAATATTCGTTCATTCTTTGTTCCTGCCTTTGCCTTGTTCTAACCATATCAGATAGACTTGATATGGTTAATTTTTCCGAGGTACTTTTCTCAAAACGGGTATGAAGCATATCAACAATATCAAAAGTTAAGATATCCCTTAATCTAAATCTCGCAACTTTCCTTTCTGAAAAGAAAGTTTTTGTTACAATGCATTTTTTACTTGACAAAAGTTGTTGGCTATGTTAGATTTAACAACCGATACGGTTATGATACAGTAGATGAAGCCGTAACTTAGTGAGTATGAGAGAAGTTAAACTATTTAGATGAATTTAAGGAGACACTTTGGGATTAATTTGCCCCGCTTCTTCCGTTCTGGAAGAATGGGCGGGGTTCATTAAGGAGGGTGGATATGAAGAAAACATTAAGTATATTAGGGAGCATGATAATGCTCCTTTTTTTGTTTTGTCCTTTTGTATCCGGATATGAGGGAGGAGAAACGGGTGCCCCTGCCCTGGATAAGATTGAGGTCAATGACCGGGCTGACGGTATAGATATAGTTCTTGTTTCCAGCCGTCCCCTGGATTATACGGTTTATGAAGCCGATAATCCTGCGCGTATCGTAGTTGACCTTATCGGAACGAATATTTATACCCAGCTTCCCCGAAAATTGGCAATAAATAAACCGTATCTTAAAGAGGTTAGCCTGCGCTGGTATGGTCCGGCTCCGGAAAAAGAGTTTGATGCGGCCAAGGTTGATCTGGTTGAGATGGTTCTAAGCGAAAAGATTAATTATAAAGTTAAAGCCAAGGATAATCGGATTACCATATCATTTGACCTGCCCGGGTATCAGCCGGAAGGTGCCAAGCTTGAGCCTAAAACCAGAACTGCCGTGGTGAGGCTTGATCCGGTTAATGTGGAAGAAGAAATAGAATGGGAGAAATGGGTGGATGTGGGCCTGGCTAATTATAAGCCTTTACATATTGCCCATGAACAAATTGAGCTTGCCCAGGTCAAAGTGCGTGAAGCAAGAAGGCAACTCCTTCCGGTTACGGTAATCAAGGCTTCCCAGACCACAGGAGATACTTCGGTTCAAGATGTAAGTTTTACGGAGCGCTCTATAGGGGTCCAGATGGAACAGCCTTTGACTTATAGCGGAGAATTGAGATACAAAATTGACCAGACCCTGGTAAACATGGATATATCGCAGAAAGAATATCAGCGCATAAAATCCGATTATATTTTAGAGGTCAAGCGCGCCTACTATAATCTCCTGCTTTACCTGATGAACGCCAATATTTATGAACAGGTATTTAAAGAGGCGGGCGAGATAATGGATTTAGCCAAGAAACAGCTGGATGCAAAACTGATTACCCAGTTGGAATTTTTAAATGTCCAATCGCTGTACAGCCAGCTTAAATATCAGCTGGTTTCCGCGGAGAAAGACCGGGCCCTTGCCGAACTTACATTCAAGCAGACATTAAATGTGGATGTAACCGCGCCTCTTGAAATTGAGCCCTGGCTTAGATTTGAAAAACTGGATTTGAATCTGGAGAAATGTAAAGATGTTGCTTTTAAAAACAGGCCTGAGATGGTTATAAACGAATTGATTGTTAAATTTAACGAACTCGGGCAGAAGATAGCCGACTCCAAAGAAAAATTAAAAGTAAGTCTTAACGGATTTCTGGGCCAGTCCGCGAGCGCCTATGATACGGAAAAATTGAATATGCAGGCGGATTGGTTCCTGGGCCTCAAATTAACCAAGCCCTTCGGGGGAAATACCATGACTACCTCCTTTACTAAAGAGGAAACCACTCCCAAGCTTTCGCTTTCCCAGGAAAAAACCGGGACAATGAGCGGGAATATGGAGTTTTCTCTCCTGGACGGGCTCGGGCGATTGACCGATAAAAAAAGCGCATCGGTTGAATACCTGCGCTCGGTGAATGAACTCTGGGAAGTAAGGGATACCATAAGAGCGGAGGTGACCAGCTCTTTTAATGAATATCAGAAGGGGCTTTATCAGCTGGATAATATCCAGGAGCGTATTGATTTCCAGAAGAAACGCGCAGAGGTCACCGAGGCGCGCTGGAAATTTAATGAGGCATCCCTGGCAGACATACTCGAGGCAAAGATTGCGCTTGCTTCCGAGAAGGCAAATTTAAATAATTTACTCGCGAATTATTATGTGGCCTTAAGCACGCTTACCAAGGCATGCGGCCTTTATAAATACGCGGAACTGGTTACCGGCCGCTCGGGAGAAGTCCTCTGGCACCGCGTGGAAGGAGTTCCGGCTGACAAAAAAGATTACGCCAGCCTAAATAAGGAAATATTTATTCCCCAGGGTGAGGAAGTTATAAATATCGAAGACCTTACCGGAGGCAAGGTTATCGCGGTAAATAATGAAAACGGATTTGCCATTATAAATCTGGGCGAGACCCAGGGAGTAAAGGAAGGTTCTGAACTCTGGGTATACCGCAGTCGGGAAAAG
>JBFZAB010000050.1:0-3027 GCA_041309285.1 Candidatus Omnitrophota bacterium | reverse complement strand
TCTTTTTACTCAAGCTATTGTTTTAGCTGATTTAATAAAAGAAGCAGAAGCCGGCAGGCCTATTCCTTTTGGTTATTCCTCCTATGATGAAGGGGGCAATCTTTTTACTGATATTGAAAGGTTGCGCCAGGATAAAAGCAACGTGGATGCAAGGGTAACACTTAATTTTGATGTAGCACAAGCAATAGAAAAACGTAAAGCTATTTGGAAAGCTATTACTAATCAACTTGTTAATTTTAAGATTCTTACCGCTGAGCAATTAAAAGAAGATTATTTCAGACATCAGATAATTGATAGGGCGACTGTTAAGGCCGCCTTTGGACCCGGAAAGAAGTTAAAAACTCCTACCCCTGGCTATGCTAAGAGGCGTTTTGGATCCGCAGAACATGATATTAACACTAATTATCTGGAAGCTGAATTTGAAGTAATGTCTCAGGCCCTTATTGATATACAAACAGCACAGCATATAGAAACTATTAGGCAAAGTCCTTTAAATATTAAAGAACAGCTAAAGGAACAAGCACGGATTCATAATGAAAGTATGCTTGATAAAATTGTTGTACAGGGAATGACTAACGATCAAGGGGAGCCTTTAACTGTTAGAGATATTCTTAAACCTTTTAATCAAAAAATGGGCTTTGGTTTTGCTATTTTAAGTGAAGTTGGCTATGAATTCGCTCCCGGAGAGGAAGGCACTTTTGAAGAATTAGCCAGAATAGCTAATGATGAAGAAGCTGAAGATAAAGCAAGAATGGGCGCAAAGATGATTTTAAAGGCTTCTGCTGATAAAAGAGCTGCAATCAAAAAGAATTTAGGCACTAATTATAAAGAATGGCGAGATTTTATTCCTACAACTCATAAGACTTGGCAACCGAAAGAAGGCAGGATATTCTTTAGCGCTGTTTCTGTTTCTCAAAAAATAGTTAATGATGTGCTTGATAATATAAATATTGAAGGTATAGCAAAAGAAGATTTGCATAGGATCCTCGCGGTAGGGCAATTAAGGGAAGAGTTTGTTATACCCATAGAGGCTGCGAATACTTTAGATAATCTATATATTGTAAAACCTGAAAACTTTATTGAGCAGGGAGCAAAATTTTTAACTACTCAGTGGAAGAAATGGGTGTTGTTTAATCCTCGTAGAGCCTTTAAATATAATTATCAAAACTTCTTAGGCGATTCCGATGGAGTAATAGCAGGACAACCCAAGATATTTAAAAACTTCGTAAAAGCTAATCAAGAGTTAATAGATGTTTTCTATAAAGGAAAGCCTATGTCTTCCGAGTTTAGGGAATTCTTTGAGCGAGGCGGTTTAAAGAAAGAAATGACAATCCAAGAAATTCCCGAAATTAACAAATTAGAGTTATTTGATAGATTTCATACTAGCGCGAATAAAGCTTTTGATTTAAAAGGTGCTGTTGGCTCTATGCACGCCTATTGGAATACTGTTGTTGAGTTTACGGTTTATAGGGAATCTATTTTAAGGTATGCGGCCTATTTATATTATAGAGAAGTTTTCACTTCCGGAAAATCTGAATATGGGGCTAGTATAAAGAGAGAAGTTGACGGTTTGACGGATCCGTTAGATAAGGCTGCTAAGGTAGCGACTGAATTATTAGGCGATTATCAGAATATTACAGCATTAGGTAAAGATATTCGGCAACTGTTAATACCTTTTTATTCTTGGTATGAAATAAATTTTAAACGATATAAAAGATTGGCTCAAAATGAATTTGATGATGGATTTGGTAAAGGGTTAAGTTTTGTAGGAAGAGCAACTGCTTCCGGGGTGTCAATGGCTACTATAATGGGGTCAATGTTTATATTAAAGTGGTTATTAAGAGCGGCTGCTTTAACTATGGTAGTTACTCTTTATAACCAGCTATTCCACGCAGAAGAAGAGAGTGAGCTTAATGCTTATGATCAAAACCGCATGCACATAGTAATTGGCAGAGACAAAAACGGAAATCCGAAAATACTTAGAGGACAAGGTGCTTTTAGTGATCTTATGGAGTGGTTTGGATTAGAACAAGCTCCGGCACTTTGGCGTGATTATTTTGACGGTAAAGCTTCTTTAGTTGACATTATAGGTAAAATTCCTTTTGTTACCGGTAAAATAGGCCTTAAACCGGCATTTCTTAAATTTATGCGCGGAATAAATCCTTTATATAAGTTACCTGCAGAAACTATAACAGGAAAAACCGTACTTGGATTAGATGAACGATCCGGAAGAATAACGGATAAAACAAGAAATATTCTCAGGTCATTACAATTAGAGAACGAATACGATTGGATCACGAAGAAGCCTACGAGAGGGTACTTTAAAAGTTTAGGAGAGGCTTTTATCACTACTACGGATCCTGAAGAAAACGCTTTTAGGTATATTCAAGGAGAGAAACATAAATATTTTGAGAAACTTGGGAAGGGTGGCTCCGGAGATTATTATACTCCGCGTAGCATTCTTTATAGACAGTATAAAAAGGCGCTTGTTTTTAAAGATGAGACTGCTCGGGTAAATGCTATAAAAGAAATGATGAAGCTTGGCGTAAAAATGGATGATTTAGAACGCTCCTTAAAAACAAATGAGCCTCTTTCTGGACTAAAAGATAGTGAAAAGGTGGATTTCGTTAGGAATTATTTAACAACAAGAGACAGGGAATTATTAAGAAGAGCTTATAGGTATTATATTAAGACTTTTTTAAAGACGGAAAAACCGAAGTAAGAATTTTCTTATAGAAGTAGTAAAGAGGGGGCCATAGGAAACAATAGCTAACAATAAATATGATTAAGCTTAATAACCCATATTTAGAAATTTCCCATAAAGCAACAAAAGGAGAGACTAAGAACAAAAAAATAGCCCAAAGAATAATGGGGAATGTTATTACCTTAATAATCGTTCTTAGTTGTTTAAGGGGAGAACAATTTTTGTAGAGGTGATATTGAATACGCGTTCTATACCAAGTATTCATAGAGAAAGTTAAGCATATTATTGATAAATTGTCAAGAGAAAAGGGGGTGAGAGATGTT
>JBFZAB010000049.1:0-2657 GCA_041309285.1 Candidatus Omnitrophota bacterium | reverse complement strand
AAAGTCAGGCGAAGTCAAACATGTTAAATGTTTGACGAAGACTGGCGGGGACGACGGGATTTGAACCCGCGGTCTATAGATCGACAATCTATCGCGTTAAACCAGGCTACGCTACGTCCCCTTTATTGCTTACAGCATCCAGCTAAGAGCGAATAGTATATAATAATCTTGAAATTTTTGCAATATACAATTTGCTATTCACTATTTGCTATTGGCTATTTGCTAATCTCTGGTGGGCGATAGAGGACTCGAACCTCTGACCCCTTGAATGTAAGTCAAGTGCTCTAACCAGGCTGAGCTAATCGCCCTGTTTTACCGCAATCTTTAATCTTTTATCGTGCAGGCTATATTTAACCTCTATCAGTATATCTGTAGCTAGCTATAAAACATCAAGGGGCTGTTATAAATCTGTCTGTTTTTACTATACCCTAGAGTTTTCCCAGTAGACCCATAACAAAAGCCATTACAAACAAGGCCACTGTTTCTATAATGCCTAAGACCACAATATAATTTCCAAAGCCTTTGCCGGTTTCACCCAAGGCATCACAGGCGACAGCCGCTGCTTTGCCCTGCATAAGCGCGGAAACTCCCAACGCCAAACCACCGAGGATACCGATTCCCCAAACATAACTTCCTTTAAGAACGAGTTCAGACATCTTGTTCATTAAAATCATGCCGTAGATTGTCTGGGTAAGCGGAGCGCCCACAAAGGCAACTAACATAAACTGCGCCGGTTTATTTTGAGCAAATGCCTTTTTCCAGACACCAATCGCGGCCATACCGGCAATGCCTGCGCCCAGACCGGAGCCTACCGCAGAAAGCGCGAGCTCAGCCCCTAATCCCAAATCTTTGAACTGTATTAATACTCCTGCATCCATAATATCACCTCTTTCAATATGGTTTTTATTCCTTAAGCGGCTTGTAGGGTAAGCCGCTCCATTTTATATCCAGGTGGTTAGAAAATTCAAGTACATTAAGCCTGATGCCGTGCACAAGCACCGACATCGGCCCAAGCAGTATATTTAAGGTATGCCCTACTAGTAAAATTAAGGAACTTATCACGCCAGATATAAGGCTGTTATAACCCACAGAAAAGGCCATTTTATTAAAGGCGTCAGCAACCGCAACCGTCGCTAGACCTACCGCAAACAAGCGCACATAGGAAACGATATCTGTAAAATTGTTGACCAAATTTAAAAGAAGCGCCCCTAGGCCAGAACCGATGCTTTTAACTATATTCTTCGTAGGTTGGCTAAAAAATATAACCAGAAAAATGCCTGCAATAAAAAGGTAATTCCCTATCTCGGGGAAAGATTCCTTTAACACAAACATCTTGGCAAGAAAGAACGCTCCCCACAATATAAAAATCCACCCCGCATCGGCTAAGACAGCAATAGAGGGAAACCTTATAATCATCCGCCATAAGCGCGCTATGCTCAAGTGCAGCGCACCAAGTAGAAAACAGAATGCCTGAACGTTCCTGTCGCTACGCAGGGCAGGAAGTAATGGTCTAAATGTTTCGGGCAGCCACTCCTGTCCAAAAAACGTACCCGATAAAAATCCCCAAATGATAGCACATATGCTTAACAGGGACATCAGACTAAATATGGATTTATCGGGGAGTTTATTTTTTAATTTACGCCGGGCAAGCAAGGTCATAAGCAGATATATCGCTCCATATCCCACATCCCCTATGAGCATACCGAAGAAAACCGAGAAAAAAACCAGAAACCATAAGCTTATATCCAATTCCCGGTAGCCGGGAATAATTTCCAGCGCTTTAAAAACCGGGCTCAAAATAGAAATCCAGCGGGGATTGCGGACTAAAGTAGGAACCTTGTCATCTTCGGATACATCATCTATTGCCACCCCCCATTTTTCTTGTTTGGCAGTTTTTAAAAGCAGTCCGGCTTGGTCATGGGGAATAAATCCCGTTAAATAAACAATATCTTCTGCCTCCGCCATTCCTTTTATCGCCACATTCAACTCGAGTTCTTTCTCCAGAGAAATTCTTATACGGATAAGTTCTTCCAGATAACAGAGATGTTTTTGCAGGGCGTATTTAATGGTTTTTATTACCTGTTTATTCTCATCCAGGCGCTCTCGGGTTTCATTCAGACCCAGCCTGGGAAGCCCGAGCTCTTTAAAAGGAAGCCCTATCTTGTCTTTAGATATAATTGCACAACCAACAAAACCCTTTAAGAAGAATAACTTCTCAACAATAATATCCTTAGCAATATTGTTCATTTCTTTGGCAGGAATTTTATAAAGACCAATATGGATATTTTTATCATCCAGGGACTTTATCTCCTGAGGATTAAAATCTCCCCATTCTTCCCACTCATTTATTGTCTTCTCCAGGCCCTTGGAATAATCGTCTAACTGCTCAATCCTTTTATTACAGTCAACAATATGCCGGCAGGCAAATTTCCAGTCATCGATTGCCTTTACGTCTTTGGTCTGGTTAGCGGAAGACTTTTGAGAATATTTTGCTGTTGAAAGTATTCTAATAGCCTGACTAATAAGTTCGATGTCTTCGCTGAGCTCTTTTATATCTTTTCCTTCGACCGCCTTTTGGTGTTGAACATGTAACACTTCAAGCGAACGCATTTTCCTAATTGCAGAGTCGGCATCCTTAGGCTGAATAATAACCGTTG
>JBFZAB010000048.1:0-10985 GCA_041309285.1 Candidatus Omnitrophota bacterium | reverse complement strand
CCCGTGTTATGCGGAGTATGTTTATATTTTTCACCGGGATTCCCCAAACCGACGATAAGCTTCATCAAGTATTCTAATTCTCAAGCTTATTATTTTTGTTAAATGGTAATTGGTAATTGGTTAAATTATTTAAACCATTTAACTATTTAACCTTTTAACTGATTTATTTTTTCTCTTCCTGTTTCTTCTCCTGTTTCTTATCCTTATCCGACGCCTCTTCCACTGCCTCGGGTTTCTTCTGTTTTATAACTTCCGGTTCAGCAGGGCCCTCTTCCAACTTTTCTTCAACCTTTTCTTCGGCCATAGGAGGACTGACAGTTAAGAGGATCTGTTCCGGATCGTTTAAAATCTTAACCCCGGAAGCAATCTTTAAATCTTTCACCATGACTGATTGGTTCATTTCCAGATTGCTTATATTTATTTCTATCTTCTCAGGAATATTTGTAGGAAGGCATTCCACTTCGAGTTCCCAAAGCAGATGTTCCAGAGAGCCTCCGTCGCGTTTCACCCCTATAGATTCGCCGGTTACAGCTATCGGGACGTTAACCTTGATGGTCTCAGTAAGAGATATTTCTTTAAAATCGACGTGGAGAACTTCGTTTTTGAGCGAATCTTCCTGTATCTCCTTTATAATAACCGTTTTTACGTCTTTGGCCTTCGTTTTTCCGGCAGCAGCCTCAATCTTTAAAGAAACAATGACGTTACCTCCGAAAGAAGTGTGAATGATTTGAGAAAAGTCCTTTTTGTTAATCTGAAGGAGAACATTTTTCTCACCCTCCCTATAAACAACCGCGGGGATCAGATTTTCGTTCCGCAGGCGCTTCATACCCTGTTTTCCTATTTCCTCTCTAACATGCGCAACCAGATTTACCTGTTCCATTTGACCTAACCTCCTTTAATGACAGTACAACTTACGAAGTCCGAAAGATAGCGTAAATTGTATATTTTTATTTCCTGTTATAATATAAAGGGAATGTACCCCGTCTAATCAAAAAGGCAGCTTACAGACTCCCCGTTATGTATGCGCTTAATTGCTTCCGCCAAAAGCGGAGCAACACTCAAGACAACTATTTTCGAATGCTTTTTATCATCGCTTAAAGGAATGGTGTCCGTAACCAGGAATTCTTCAAGCGAAGAATCTTTGATTTTATCTACGGCGTCTCCGGAAAGGACGGGGTGAGTTACCGCTGCATAAATCTTCTTTGCGCCAGCTTTATTTATCGCCTCAGCCGCCTCAACAAGGGAACCTCCGGTAGCTATTAAATCATCGACGATAAGGGCATCTTTCCCTCTAACTTCGCCCAGGATATTCATTACCTCTGCTTTCTCGGGGCTAAGTCTTCGCTTATCCACAATGGCCAGGCCAGCCGAAAGTCTCTTGGCATAAGCACGGGCCATCTTAATACCGCCTACATCGGGCGAGACAACAACAAGGTCTTTTAATTTTAATTTTTCTACATACTCAACAATTACATTAACGGCAAGCAAATGATCAACAGGGATATCAAAGAATCCCTGAATCTGTCCGGCATGCAAATCCATGGTTAAAACCCTGTCTGCTCCGGCGGTCGCAATAAGGTTGGCGACTAACTTTGCCGTAATCGGGACACGCGGCTGATCTTTCCTATCCTGACGCGCATAACCGAAGTAAGGAAGTACCGCCGTAATGCGTTTCGCGGAAGCACGGCGTATCGCATCAACCATAATTAAAAGCTCCATCATGTTTTCGTTCGGCGGAGGACATGTAGGTTGAATTATAAAAACGTCCTTTCCTCTTACATTATCATTAATTTTCAGTCTGACTTCTCCCTCGCTAAACCTTGAAACCAAGGCATCCCCTAAAGGAACTTTCAAAATTTTGCATATATCCCGGGCAAGGGCAGGATTGGCATTTCCCGAAAATACAGAAATTTCATTTACCATTTTTTCCTTCTTTCTTTAAAATATAGGCGGGAACGCCCACGGCAGTTTTACCGGCAGGGATATTGCTATTACGTTTTACTACGGCCCCCGCTCCCGTTATCGCGCCTTTTCCTATTTTTACCGGAGCAACAAGTATGCTGCCACTACCGATAAATGCGTTATCCGAAATAAAAGTTTTATTCTTCTTTTTACCGTCGAAATTTGCAATAATTGTGCCGGCACCAATATTTGCGCCCTTTCCTATTTTTACATCACCCAAATAACTGAGGTGCTTCGCCTTGGTAAGTCTTCCTATTTTTGAGCGGACTACCTCGACAAAATTGCCTATTTCGCAATTGTCTTCCAAAACTGTTCCCTCCCTTAAGTGGCAAAAAGGGCCTATCCGGCAGTTCTTACCGATTATCACATTTTTTTCAATCACTGTAAAAGGAAAAATAACAGTATCACGCCCAATCTTTAAAGGAGCCTCTATATAAGTCGTATCGGGATCGATTACGGTAACGCCGTTAAGCATCAAATTATCCACTAGGCGCCTCCTTAAAACAGAAGAGGCCTTCGCCAAGTCGCAGCGGTTATTTATTCCCATAATTTCACATCCGTCTTTGGCAGTAAAAGAACTAAGTTTTTCTTTCTTCCCCGCCATTATCGCAATTATATCCGTTAGATAATACTCTTTTTTGCGGGGATTTAATCTTATATCTTTGAGGCCTTCCGATAAAGAGCGGGAATTAAAACAGTATACTCCGCTATTTATCTCTTTTATTTTACTTAAACGCTCGTCTAGTTCCGTCTCTTCAAGTATTTTTATAACCTTTCCTGCCCGGTCACGCAACAGCCGGCCATAGCCCCTGGGATCATCAACAATTCCTGCAAGGATGGTCGCCGCGGAATTCGAATCCCCGTGCACCCTTATCAGCTCTTTTATGGTCGAGGCCTTTACTAAAGGCGCATCACCCGCAATTACTAAAACCGTTCCTTCAAAATTCCTTAACTTCTTAAGCGGCTCTTTAAGGGCATCAGCGGTTCCTTGTAATTTTTCCTGAACACAAATTTCCGCTCCCGATATAAACGGCTTAACTAACTCTCTTCCGTGCCCAACAACAACTATTACACGTTTTATTCCACAAACTTTTAGGTTATCCAGGATATAACTTATTATAGGCCTGCCGGAAACAGGCTGAATTACCTTAGGCAAATCGGAATTCATGCGTTTGCCTTTGCCTGCGGCCAAAACTACAGCTACTACGTCTGTGGTCATTTATTTAACTAAAACGATTTATAGTCTTTCAGCTTCGTTTAAGAATATTAAAAACCACATAAACACCCCTTACCCTTTACCCAGAACATGAATCTAATTTTCTAAGCCACCAAGAATTCTTTGCCTGAGTGTCAAAAGTGCTTAATAATTGATTAGCCCTGACAGCATTTTACAAATTTCGTCCAAATTCTCTTTTAAAACCTTAGCTTGTTCTTCTTTGAACAATCCTTTTCTCTTGAATAACTCGAGAATTGGGACACACTCAAAAGCGGAACCTCGGGATATTCTAAAAAAATTCTTCCTGTCAGCCTTGTGGTAACGACCATTCCTTTCTGCTATGTTTGTAGCAATTGAAAGCGCTGCCCGATTCAACTGATCAACAAAATAATAATTGCCTTTCGTAAAACCTTCTGCGATATTTCCTATCTCCTCAGCAAAGGCAACTGCTTTCTGATAAACTTCAAGATTTTCAAACATGAAAGGCATGTTTTGAAAATAGAAAATCGAAAATAGACCGAATCGAAAATCTTCTACAATCAAATCTCAAATTTCGATTCTCTGCCAATTTCGGATCGAAGCTCGAATCCAGTCCGAAATTGGCTGGGGAAGGAGGACTCGAACCTCCCCTAACGGCTCCAAAGGCCGGTGTGCTACCGCTACACAATTCCCCAAATTCCGGCATAGCCAAATAACAAATTAAGGTGAATCGAATCCTTTTTACCCAATCACTCACTCAAAAAGAACAAAAATTAACTTCCCAAAAAGTTCAATTCAATTCTTATATTAATAAAATCCGCTTCTTCCAAAAAACCGTCTTACAACTTTCCAAGAACACCGAGCCACATGATTAAATCTCCTTGAGGCTTAATCAGTAATGGCAGGTAAACAATTTGTGAATATTAAAAAGTGCGGGGATAAAAAATCCGCCTCATGCTGATTTAGGAACTCTAATAAGGGGACTTATAAGTTCTTGCCCTCAAACAGCCTTCTGAGTTTCTTTCTCGTAAGCCTCCAATACTTTTTTCTGGATGTAATCCCTGAACTCCTGGGTAATCGGATGGGCTATATCGCGGTGCTCTGCCTGCCTATCCTGAATAGACGTCTTTTCCATACTTATCGGCTCGGACTCAAGCGCCTGGCCGCACTGATTACAAAAATGGCTGTGTATAGCATTATTGTGCCCGCATTTGGGACACAAGGTTTGTACTTTCTTTGAAGGCATAGCCACAAAAAGCCCGCTATTACCCTCTATTACCTTAACATTACGCACAACGAACACATCATCAAATGTTACTGTCGCATAAGCCTTTAATTTTCGATTTGTCTTATCTTTATCTTTTAAGAAGATTCTTACCTCTGTAATTTCCACTTAAGTAACCTCCCCTTTAATAGGTTGAAACGATAAATATTTTTGCTTTTCCGGGATATCCCAGCTTCTTCCTTAGCGCCTCTGCCTCCTTTCCGTTATTAACAATTCCGAAAATTGAAGAACCGCTTCCTGAGACCAAAGATGCACCTACTCCCGTTCGCTGCAATTTTCTTTTCCAGAAGGAAACAGCAGTATATTTATCCTCAACGACTGCTTCTAAACTATTAAAGAGGTGTTTCTTTACCTCACCCGACCTGCTATGATTCAGGGCATCGAGGAGAATTCTAACATCCGGCTTTTTCTTTGTCAAGCCAATTCTAAAATTATTATAAACGTCTTTGGTATAACTGGTTATACCCGGATAAATCAGTATATGCCACAAGCGCTTATCCGTATTCAAGGGTAGGATTTTTTCTCCCCGATTCAGTCCGATAGCAAAGCTTTTTCCGGAAAGGAAAAAATTTACATCCGAACCTATTTTTCCGCCAAACTTAAAAAGGGTATCTTTATCCAGCCCTAGTCCGTAAAGCCTATTCATTCCGGAAATAACGGCAGCAGCGTTACTCGAACCCCCTCCCAGGCCAGCGGCTAAGGGAATATTTTTGAATATTCTGATTTTTACGCCGAGGTCCTTTTTTAGATACCTCGAAAAAAGCATAGCCGCCTTATACGCAAGATTACTTTTATCGAGGGGCAACTCCCTGCTGTCAGAGAAGATTTCAACTCCTCTGGGCGCTTTTTCAATTAAAATATAATCAAACAGATTTATGCGTTCGAAAACGGTCAGAATATTGTGATAACCGTCACGCCTTTTATTAATTACTTCGAGAAAAAGGTTTAATTTGGCGGGCGAGGGGATCTCTAATTTGCGCATAAAATCTTAACGTCCGATTAACTTCTTAGCTTCCTTTAAGATATCGGAAGAGGTAAGATTATAGACACGGAGCAGGTCCTGAGGACTTCCTGACTGGCCAAAGTGATTGCGTATGCCTATGCGGGCAATTTTTATAGGATACGTCTCGCTTAAAAATTCGGCGATTGCTGAGGCAAGCCCTCCGGCAACCAGGTGCTCTTCGCAGACAACAAACCTGTTCGTCTTCCTGGCAAATTTAAGAATGGTTTCCTCATCCAGGGGTTTTATGGTATGAACGTTCAAAACGCTTGCATTTATATTCTCTTTTTTGAGCTCTTCTGCAGCCTCAAGGGCTTCTTTAACCATAATCCCGCAGGCAACCAATGTTATATCATCGCCTTCCTTAAGACAATAGGACAGGCCTATCTTGAATTTCCCCTTATTTTCGATTGTTTGAACCTTGGACCGGCCTAACCTTATATACATCGGTCCGGAATATTCTACTGCCGCTTTAATGACATCACGCGTCTCAGGACCATCGCAGGGAACCACAACCGTCATGTTGGGTATAGCCCGCATAATTGCCATGTCGGCAATCGCCTGATGGCTTGCACCGTCTTCTCCGACGGTAACGCCTGCGTGCGTAGCAACAATCCTGACGTTAAAATTGTTATAGCTTATGGTATTTCTTACCTGATCCCATGCCCTACCGCTGGCAAATATAGCAAAGGTTGAGGCAAAAACAATTTTTCCGCAACTTGCCAGGCCTCCGGCAGTCGCCATCATATTTTGCTCGGCCACACCAAAATTAAAAAACCTTTCGGGGAATGCCCTGGCAAAAAGAGCAGTGCGGGTAGAGCTGGAAAGATCACAATCTAGTACAACTATATTCTTATTCTCTTTCCCCAGTTCAACCAGGGTCTGTCCGTAGATATCACGCTGATAAAGTAGTTCCATTACATATTGTTAAATTGCTATATTGCTAAATTGTTATACTGTGTCAACAATTTAACCTTTTGACAATTTAACCATTTAACCGTTATTTAAGTTCCTCAAGGGCTTTCTTGGTTTCTTCTGCATTGGGAGCCCGGCCGTGAAAATCACAGACATTCTCCATTAAAGATACACCCTTGCCTTTTATGGTATTGGCAATAATTATTGTGGGTTTTCCTTTTACCGAATCTGCTTCGTCGTATGCTGCAAGAATCTGGCGCATATCGTGCCCGTCAATCTCAATTGTGTGCCACCCAAAAGCGCGCCACTTATCCGCAACAGGGTCTATATTCATAACGTCCTTGGTTTTCCCGTCTATCTGGAAACCGTTATAGTCCAGCATCGCGCAGATATTATCGCATTTATAGTGGCTTGCCGCCATTGCTGCTTCCCAGATATTTCCCTCCTGCGTTTCTCCGTCGCCCATAAGGCAATATACCCGGTAGGGTATTTTATCAATTTTTCCGGCAAGTGCCATACCCAGGCTAACGGAAAGCCCCTGGCCTAAAGAACCGCTGGCAGCCTCTATTCCCGGGGTGCGGCGGTCGGGATGGCCTTGAAGTATTGACCCTAATTTTCTTAAAGTCAAAAGTTCATCTACCTTAAAATACCCATCCTCCGCCAGTACCGCATACAAAAGAGGGCAACAGTGCCCTTTTGATAAATGAAACCGGTCACGCTCGGGCCACTTGGGATTCTTGGGGTCGTGTTTAAGCCGCGCAAAAAACAGCGCTACCACCAAATCCGAAGAAGAAAGCGAGCCCCCGGGATGTCCGGAACCAGCGTTGGCAATCATGCTCACAATAAGGCAACGAACTTTTTTCGCTTTTCTTTCTAAATCCTTAATCAATTCCGGCGGATATTTTTCGCTCATTATTGGCTCGCTGAGTTTATCTTTTCTATCTTGACTTTAATTTCTTTTTGATTCGGATCTATTTTAAGAGATTTATTCCATGCGTCACGGGCCTTTTCTTTCATGCCTTTGCTGAAATAAATATCTCCCAGATGGTCTAATATTACCGGGTCATCGGGGGAAATTTCGATGGCCTTTTCTATATTTATCAAGGCTTCCTCAATCATGCCTTTTTTATAATAAACCCAGCCCAGGCTATCCAGGTAGGCACCGTTTGAGGGCTCTATACTAACCGCCCTTTTAAGCAGGTCCAGCGCCTCATCGAGATTTGTCTGCTTCTCGGCATAAATATATCCTAAATAATTAAGGGCATCCGCATTTTCGGGATCCAGCTCTATAGCGGTTTTTAATTCCCTGATTGCTTCGTCTTTTTTATTCATATCCTCATAGAGCGTCCCTAAATAAAAATGTGCTTTGGCATTTTTGGGGTTAAGCTCGAGCGCTTTTATATAAGGCATCAGGGCTTCGTCGTTCTTCTTGTCAAAATGATAGGCAAGACCGAGGAGAAAATGCAATTCATCCTGGCGTTCCTTTTTATCCAGCTCAAGCGCCTTTTTTAATATTTTAACCGCTTCGCCGTATTTCTTACCTTCGATATATATGTACGCCAGCTCCATATATGCTTCAATTACATCGGGAGAATTTTCAGTTGAAACTAAATATTCTTTAATCGCTTCTTCAGTGTTTTTATTTCGGTACAAGGCATTTGCAAATAACCTGCGCGCTTTGGCATTGTCGGGATTTAGGCTAATGGCTTTTTTATAATTTTCGATTGCCGTATTTAGATCTCCCTTGGATTCGTAAAATGCCGCAAGCCCCAGAACCGCCGGAAAATATTGGGGATTTATTTTGACTGCCTCCTCCATATTTTTCAGCGCTTCATCTATTTTATCCAATTTAAAATAGATCATCCCCATATTGAAACGTATAATGCTCGAATCTTTCTTCTCGTTGACCAGCTTCTCATAAACTGCTATGGCCTCGTCAGATTTTTCCTGCAGGACATAGAGGTCTGCCAGGGAAGAAAGGGCCGCGATATCATGAGGATTAATTTTGATTGCCTCTTCGTACTGTGCTGCTGCCTCCTTAAGATTCCCCATCGAGGCATATATTAAGGCAAGTGTAAATCTTAACTGGGTATTTTCGGGCTCCTGCTGCAGCGTGGCTTCAAATTCCTTTATTGCCTCGGACGTTTTTCCGGATTTAAATAAAGAAACGGCCAATTTATAGCGCAGGAGGGGATTTTCGGAATCGTATTTGAGAATCTCACCGTATTCTTCTGCCGCAGAGTTAAAATCCGCCGCATTCTCATTAATCACCGCTGCAATATAATGAGCATAAGCCTCAGGAGGAAATTCCGAAGCCTTGTTAAAATTGGCCCCGCTACTTGCCTTCTGGGTAAGCTCATTCGTTTTGCGGCTCTGTACGTGGCCGCATCCGTTGATAGCCAGAATGAGGCCAATCCCGGAATTTAAAACAAAAAAAACCCTATTCCACGCCATTTTGTTTAACCTGCGCATCGAGTGGAGCCCCGGACTTTAGCCTAAGGCTCCCTCTTAAAGCAGAAAAAATAACACGGGATTTCTGCGTAGGATTAAAAGAGAAGAAAAAGTGGCATTTTAACTACCACTTTTTCTTTCTATGTCTTAAGCTTCTTTGTCTCTTTTTTCTCTTATGCGTCTTTATTTTTCTTTTTTTTCTTTTGCGTCCGCAAGGCATCTTTCCCTCACTTTGTTCGGGAGAAACCAGATTACAGTAAACAGATAACAAAATATAACTTCTTTTGGTCTCTGGTAACTGGTTTCTGGTTACTCCATATTAATATATGACCTTATTCAATGGATACTCAATGATACCTTCCGCACCCAGTCTTTTTAATTCCGGAATCAGTTCTCGCGCAACATTTTCGTCCACAATCACTTCAATGGCCACCCATCCCGAATGAAGCAGGTGCGAAATGGTAGGCCTGCGCATTGCCGGAAGCAGTTTTACGATTTTGTCCAGGCCGTTCTGGGAAACATTCATTTTTAATCCCACCTTGGCCTCGGATACAATCGCACCTTCTAAAAGCAAGGCGATATTTTCTATTTTTTTCTTTTTGTTTTTGTCTTTCCAGGAGTCTTTATTGGCAATAAATTGGGTAGTGGACTGGCAAACCGTCCCGATAATTTTAAGTTTATTAGCGATAAGGCTTCTGCCTGTTTCCGTGAGCTCGACGATAGCGTCAACTAACCCCGTTGCTACTTTTACTTCCGTCGCACCCCAGCTGAATTCAACCTGGGCATCGACTTTATTTTCTTTTAGGAATTTTTTGGTGACATTTACTAATTCCGTGGCAATCCGTTTTCCTTTAAGGTCCTTAATTGAATTTATTTTTGAGCACTCGGGAACGGCAATCACCCAGCGCACCGGGACAAGCGACCTTTTGGCATAAACAAGCTCCTTTACTTTGATAACTGACGAGCCATTTTCTAAAATCCAGTCGTTTCCGGTCAGCCCGCAGTCAAGTATCCCCTTTTCCACATAACGCGACATTTCTTGAGCCCTCAACAGCACAACTTCAAGCCCGGGATCATCTATTGCCGGAAAATAGGAACGCTCACTCAGGGTAATTTTAAAACCCGCTTTTTTAAACAGTCCTACGGTTGCCTCTTGAAGGCTTCCTTTGGGTAAACCGATTTTTAATTTCACCGTGGTCCCCCTTAATGCTAAAATTTGTTTTGGATAAAATATCCCGGCAGCAACAAAGCACAATAAAAAGCTGTAAGAAAATCCAGGGTCTACCGGCCTGGGTATGATAACACAAAAGGCATTTCTTTTCTATCTATAAATTATCATAACGACAAACAGGATGCAACGGGAAAGTTAAACACGGCACCGCAAGAACATAAACTAGGCAGGAAAAGAAAATAGAATAAACGGATCTAAGAGACAGCTCTAAACAGACCGCCTTTCTATGGTCTTTCTTATTTTTGCAAATTCCGGCTTCCGGGCTTAACCACAGGTTTTCCCTCTTTACAGAGCGGGCATTTATCGGGCGGGTAATTTTTGGTCTGTATCTTAATTAAATATTCAAAGCGGTCTTTGAAACTTAAATTTCCCGATGATCGGTCAACTATTGAAGCTACTCCCAGTACACGCGCCTCGGCAGACTTGGCGAGAGCAATAAGTTCTTCAACGGTCGAACCGGTAGTTATAACATCCTCAACAATTATAATTCGGTCATTTTTATCTAACCCAAATCTGCGTCTTAAAACCATTTTTCCGTTTTCTCTCTCACTAAAAATAGCCCGGCCGCCTACGGCCTTGGCTACTTCATGACCCAATACAATACCTCCTACCGCAGGGCTGAGTACGACAGTAATCATCTCGGTACGAAATCTCTCCGCAATCGAACGGGCAAACCAAGCCGCATATTTGGGATATTGCAGGGCAAGCGCGCATTGGATATATTGTTCCGAATGCACGCCACTGGAAAGCTCAAAATGTCCGTTTAAAAGGGCGCTGGACTTTCCTAAAATATCCAATACTTCTTCTCGGGTCATATAAATCTCCTCAATGAGCCCCGCTGCATTCTTGCGGAATGCAAGAGGCGGGGCGAATTAATCCTGAAGTGTATCCCAAAAAATATCAAAGAAATTTTTGGGATGCTTACACAAGGGATAATGAGCAAATA
>JBFZAB010000047.1:0-6624 GCA_041309285.1 Candidatus Omnitrophota bacterium | reverse complement strand
CAACGTAAAGACCGGATTGTTTCTAATGTTTATCGGGTTGGTAATAGTTCTGATTAACTTATATTTCGGGAAAGACGTCAGCTTGTCGACGATTTTATTGAATAAATGAACTTTTACCACGCCTTTGGTATGGCGGTTTCTTGAAGTGGAATACTGTATTTCGACTTTCGCTTTACTTCGGTAAGCTTGGTCCTTCGATTACACTCAGGACTGAGTTCTGAACAAAGTCGAGTGGGTTCAGTGTCCCGAACTTATGAATGAGCCGGAAGTTGTTTACGCTCTTATTCTTCGATTCTACTCAGAACAAGAGGGCACGATTTTCTGATTGCGAATGTGTAGTACTTTTTTTTGATGTTGCTTAAATGACCCAGACCAATCCCTTTACCCCACAATCGGGTTTACCGCCGAGAATATTCAGCGGCCGCCGGACGGAAATAGATGGTTTTGCCCGTAACTTAGATAAAATGCGCGATGAACAACTCGAGCATATCTTGGTTCTGGGTGAATGGGGTATAGGAAAAACCTCATTGTTGAGGCAGTTTAAAAAAACATCTCAAGATCGGGGTTTCTGGTCATGTTTTTGCGGTGTAAACAGGGTAGACCCTAAGGAAAGTATTTCCGCGCGCCTTGGTTTGATAGTCGAAGAAATCCTTCTCGGTCTTCCCGTGTCTGAGGAGCGCATTGAATCTCTGCGCAGGAAATTTAACTTCAAAACTAAAAGCGCATCCTCCGTCCAGTTAGAATTTGCCGGATTTTTACTCGAAGTATGGAAAGAAATGCGCGCCTCCCTTTCCTGTATTTTTCTTGACGATGTGCAAAATTTTCTTCCCCGTTTTGAGGTTATCGATATATTAAGGGCAACCTTGAGCCGCGAAGATATAATAAAACAAACGCGGTTTGTTTTTATATTATCATCGACTCTCCAGGGATGGGATTATTTCTTGAATAAACATGATCCGATAGGCCGTTTTTTCCGTAAGAAGATAATGCTTGGGCCGTTTGGAAACGAAGAAACAGAAAGTTTTATTAAGGAAGCGCTGAAAGGCGCGGGCGTAGAATTCAGTCGCGAGGTAAAAGAAAAAATTTTTTCTTTTACAGGAGGTCACCCGTATGAACTGCAGCTTTTATCCAGCCACCTCTTTGATGCCCAAATAGAGGGTCTGGCAAGTGACGTATCATGGGAGGTTGCGCTGAGAAATACCTTGCGTGATTTAGGCAGAGAGTATTTTGAAACTTTGTACAGCAAGGCAAGCGAAAGGGAAAAGGATATTCTGCTTATTTTGGCCGAAAAGGGAAAGAATTTGACTCTTGCAGAACTGCGTACGGTGATGATTCTGGAAAGAAAGGCAAAAAGCTTCCCGATTGCAAATATCAAAAATTTTGTTTACCGCCTCATGGACAAGGGTCTTATTAAGAAAACAGAAGAATCATCTTACGCTGTTTTAGATCCTCTGTTCAGGGAGTATATCATAAGATACAAAAAATAAGCCGGCTATGTTAAATCAAGACAGGGGCACGTGTTCAAAAAATCCGGAGTTAGATTCTCTTCAGTCCGAAAGTAGAAAATTTCAGGAAGGTGAATTGATAATCCTCTATGACCTTAAGGGGAAAACATACTGTCAGCGGCTTACCAAAAGCGGGCGCTTTATAAGCCATCTGGGGGTGCTGGAGTATATAAATATTATCGGAAAAGAAGAAGGAGAGCCCGTCCTTACAAGTATAGGCAAGGAGCTTTTCCCCTTCCGCCTTACTTTTAATGACTGTATCAAAAAGATGGAAAGGAAATCCGCGATAATTCATCCGAAGGATTTAGGCATAATACTCATCTGGGCGGATATATTTCCGGGGGCGAAAGTAGTTGAGGCCGGCAGCGGTTCGGGCGCACTGCTTCTTGCACTCTTAAGGGCAGTGGGGGAAAAGGGTGAAGTTATTTCCTACGACATGAGGGAAGATTTACAGGAGGTTGCCCGAAGAAACGTATCCCGTTTTTTAGGCGAAGTTACGAATCTTAAATTTAAGATTAAAGATATATATACCGGGATAGACGAGAGATGCATAGACAGAATAATACTGGATCTTCCCACGCCCTGGGAGGCGTTAGGTATGATTAAGGAATCTTTAAAGTCTGGAGGTATTGTTCTGTCATATATTCCCACAATTACCCAGGCGGAGCGTTTTACAAAAACCCTTCAGGAAGACGGGAATTTTTTTGTCCTGGGAACAATGGAGCTGCTCTTAAGAAGCTGGAATATTGAGGGCTTATCGGTAAGGCCGGAGCACAGGATGATCGGCCACACGGGTTTTATTACCTTAGCGCGAAAAATAAAAAGAGAGGGGTAAAAATGGACATAAGAAAGGCTGTTACAAAAAGGGTCTTTGTTTACAGATTAATCAAGTGGGCTCTTGTATCCATTCTTACCTGGCTCTATTTTATCAGCTTCAAGTGGAATACGCTCTTTGCAGTACCCATGCTGATTTTATTTGCCTACTGTGTCACAGGAGTAGTTACCCTCATATTGAATTTTTTTATTTATGCTTTTAGTTTTCCCCTTGTTTTGCCGGAGGACCGCGAGATTATCGAAAAAGGCGTCCCGGCTAACATAAAGGTGGTATTTTTCAGACCTATATTTGCCAAGACGACCGCGGAAATGAACACTGTTCTTGAGAATATGCGTAAGGACATAATAAATACCAAGCAGGATAACAAGAATAATTTTAAATTTATTGTCATCGACAATACCCGCGATGCGGGTGTGAAAGAGTGGACGAGAAACCGTATTAAGGCACTACAGTCGGAATTCGGAGAAGGTGCGGTTTTTTATTTTCATAGAAATGTTCTTTGCGATTTTTTTAAGAAGGTGGGGATATATCATGACGCGATAATGCTTCTCTATGAAGGGAAAACCCGGCCCTACAATTATCAGGCAAAAATCTGGGATGTCTGGACCAAAGGAACCCGCAATCCCGCCCTTCCTATATGGGATGAGTTGCTCGGGGACCTTAAGGCGCTGGGAATTGAGGATAGCAAGGAGGCAGTATTGGCAGGTCAGGATATCAGGGTAAATAAAAATGAAAGAATTCAGGTTTCGATTGTTTCTGACGCGGACAACTACTGGCAGGTTGGACAGGTGAGAAAGCTAGTTGCAAAAATACTTTATCCGGGGAATAAAGATTTTATTATCTGGCAGCCTTCTATTGAGATTACCAATCCGGAAGAAGACAGATTTATTCAACTTTGTTCCTGGGCCAGGCGAATGTATGAATTTGACCCTGTGGCAAAATGGAGGCTTTTTGCTTTTAGCCCTTTCTACGGCAAAGGTGCTATGCAAGTTGATGGATATACAAGAGATATTATTAAATCCGAATGGCTTCATCCGGGGAAAGCCGCAAGCCACGATTTTCAGGAAGCGCTGGTTGCCTGGTGCGCTTTATGCGAGGATGTTTATATATATGAAAAGAGTTTTTCCAATAAGTTGGCTGAACTTATGCGTGTCATGCAGTGGGATTGGGGAGACCTGGAGACTATAAAAAGATTCCTATTTAGAAAATTTGAGGCAGGAAGAAAAACGCATCTCTTTGTGCTTTTACGCAGGCTGATATGCTGCCCCGTGTATGAGCTCTGGCTTTTAGGCATGATTTTAGCCTGGGAACTAAATAGAAGAGGTAACCCCGGGTTGGCAGCTCTGGATAAACCCCATCTTCTCCTTGGCCTCTTTGTATCCATAGTTGGAATTGGTATAATTGTGCCCAAATTTATTGCTCCTCTGGTAGTGAGAAAAAAGGGCAAATTGTATCAGGATCCCGTGGTGGTTATTAATAAATCTTTAGTCCGCATTATAAAAGATGGGATTATCGAGACCTTTATTTCTAATCTGATTCATAAATTGGATCTAATATACCGGCCTCCGGCACAGGTTAAGAATTTTCTTGCCCAGGTAAGAAACAAACCCTTTGTCTGGAAGACCGGAGCCATGGGAGAAATAGAAACAGCCAATATGAGCCTATGGCGCTTTTACCGGGCGCTCTCTATGTCGACGATGATAGGAGCGGTTCTCTTACTTGGCTGTTTATTTAAAGTTTTTTCTCCGCTTATTTCTCTGGTGCTATCGGTTTATATAGCTTCTTTTTTGCTCGGTCCGCTGGCAATATGGTGGACGACTAAGCCGGTTTCCGGAAAGACAAAGCAATAGAAGAACAATTACTAAGATAATTCAAAATTTAAAAGTAAAAAATTAAATATATAGAAAATAATATTTTAGTTTTTTTTTTTCACTTGTACTTTTTGCTTTTTCGTTTTTACTTTTGAATTAATAAAATTTGTTTCGAATTTAGGGTTTAGTACTTCGGATTTAAATATAATAATTTCGTCATTAGGTAATTAGGAATTAACAGGGTGTCGTACATATTAAATAAGGAGGTTAAAGAAATGTATTCGTCTTCAATGGAATTAAATTTACGTTCTTGGGCAAATAAGGAGGTAATTAAGTCGCCCGCATTAAGCAAGGTGCTGGGAATTTTTATTTTCATAATACTTACCGCACTGGGCGCATTTGTCTATATCAGGCTCCCCTTTACGCCCGTTCCGGTTACCCTGCAGAGTTTATTTGTGGTTATCTCAGGGGCTATTATGGGGCCGGCCGCCGGATTTTTAAGTCAGGCAGGCTATATGCTCCTGGGAGGTGCGGGTTTCCCCATCTTTTACGGAGGATATTCGGGAGTGATACATCTCTTTGGGCCTACCGGGGGATATATTATCGGTTTCGTTTTTTCTGCCTGGCTTATGGGTAAAATCGTTTACGGGAAAAAAAGAAATTTCTTTGCTCTGTGCGGCTGTTTTTCTTTAGGTATGTTTTTAATTCTCGTATTTGGAACCTTGCAGCTTTCTCTCTTTACAGGAAAAGACCTCATTACTACGCTTAAATTAGGGATGCTTCCTTTTGTTCTCACCGATTTTCTGAAAGCAATTATAGCTGCTTCTTTAGTTTCTCGAATCAAACCCGGTATTAAGCGTTAAAACCAATACTTACCTAACGTAGTTACTACTTAAAAGGGGGTAATAAAAATTACCCCCTTTATTTTTTCTATTTACACCCCCTTCCCCATTAGATACCTACCTAACATATTATAAAACAAGTAGTTATAACAAAGGAGTCTGTGTTATTAATAAATTGATATTAAAGATTTAAAAAAAGTTTACACTTTCTATGGGGATATAGGGTCTTTAGAAATCATTTCCCCTAAAGTTTGAAAAATCGTATCAATCGTAAGTGCCTGTAAAAAATTGATTTATGTTAAAAGAGAAGATTTTTCTTCATAAATAATGATTTTGGCATAAAGCTTGCGTCTGTAGCTATTGAATGTAGCCAAAAAGAAAGAGAGGGTAAAATGTTAAATAAACCTACGGAATACCGAAACAGAAGCCTGGCCCCCGATAAATTTAATGAATTCCTCAGGGAATTCCGGGAGTATGAAAAAAGTATTCTTATCCGGGAAAAGGAGGATCTTTTTCTGGATGGTTATTCCCTGTGGCTTAGATCAAAAGAGGAGAGGGATAAATTACGGGTAATTAAGCTTGCTCTGGAACTGGAGTTGCTTGGTGAGTATATCGATATCAAAAAAATATTTTCCCATAGTTTAAATAAAAAGCAGTTAGGGTTAAGTCTGTAAAGGAGACTTATGAGAGTAAAATTCTACAATCTGGAGAAAAAAGATCTTACGGACGGCCTGCTCAAAGCAACCGTTGAGCTTAAGGGAGAAGAACGGGGCGTTGTAACTTTCTCGGAAGGTAAAATTTCCGTAGAAGTAAAGGACAATTATCTAAAGAATATATTAAATCAGCCGTATCAGGTTACTATCCGCGGAAAAGACGACAATGGAGCGGTGTATCGCAAAACCGTGGCGTTACCGCCCGGTACGGAAAACCATCTTACGGCGGTTGCCGGAGGGTGCTGGCGCTTTGGCTATATTGCGGAGGTGTTAAAATGAGAGAGATTGTATTTAAGAATTTGAATGATCTGGAAAGAAGGCACAAAAACGTATTTGTTGCCGAAACCCTGGAATCCGAGGGAGTAATTTGCCACAGCGAGCGGCGTACGATATACGTAATAAAGGAAAAGGTACATATTGATGACCCCTTGAATCTCGATGCGGAAGTTAAAAAAATGCAGCAGGATAATTCGCGTACGCGCCAGATATTTATCCGCAAAAAATTTGACTCCAAAAACAAATCCAAGGAATTTGCTTATTCTCTCCTGGGGCGTTTCTACGTAGTGGTGGAAGAGGATATCTACGCAGTTGCCTTTAAGCATACGTTCAAATTGATGCTTCTGGATACGGGATATAAGAAAGATCAGGCCCCGAACAAAGAAGAGGCCGAGGCTTAACAGAAGGAGAGGTAATTAATGGAAAAAGCATTTTATCAGTTTGTACATATGGGATGGAAATTATATCTTCTTGTTTTGTTATGGAGAATAAAATGGCTTTTCTGGAGAGTAGAACACAGGTATCATATATAGAAAAATATAAAGCATTTCTTTAACCCCCCGATTTTTCTCATATCCCTAATTAATCATTTTTAGCCATTCGGCAAAATTATACTACCTATTTGGGACCGAGATGAGGTAA
>JBFZAB010000046.1:0-5484 GCA_041309285.1 Candidatus Omnitrophota bacterium | reverse complement strand
CTTGCCCTAACAGCTCAAATATCGATACACCCTCGGTTAAGCTCAGCCAGGAGGCAGCATGTTCTTTTACTTTTTGTTCTATTGCCTCGGTACTCAAATCCGGGTATTGAGAGCTGATGATCTGGCGGAGTAAAGTTTCGATAACTTGATTGGTAACCGGCTGGGAAGGATTCTGGGTATCAGCATCAGTGTCTACAGGAGTCAATACAAAAACGCTTTTCGGCGGGGTTAAATTCTCTTGGGGCAAAAAAAATCCCTCTGCCTTTTCAAGGGTTACCGCGCATATTAACAGGACTAATAACAAATATCGTCTCATTATAGGCTCCGCGCTATAAGATATTAACTCTCACTCAAGGTATAACATCTATTTTATAAACTGTCAAGGGCAGGGGTATTTTTTTATTTGCCACGATTTTATCAGAAAAGGTATTCAGTCGTTTTTTATGTGGGTCAAAAAAAAGGTCAGGCGCTTTTTTGTGCTGGAAAGACAACCAAAAAAATAATGCAACATTTTGTGCATTGCTTGTTTGTTTCATTATTTTTGATTCTAGCGTTTCTTCAAATCTCTATATTTCTATGACAATATACAATCGAGAGTTTTCCTGCTGTCAAAGGCGTAAAAAATGGACCGGACCACTTCTTGATTTACTTTAGCAGAGCGGATAAAAAAGCCGAGTAAGGTTTCATCGCTTACTCGGCTGACAATCGCTTCTCCTTATTTCTTACACCCGCGGCATTGTGCCCAAACTTCAATCGACTTCTTTAACTATCCAAGATAATTATAGCACAAGAATGCTAAAACGTCAAGAGTGCGACCGCAAAAGCCGCCCGCCTGCCAAGCTTTGGCGGGCAGGCAAAATTGCAATCGCAAAAACCGCAAAAGAAAAAACTAAAACCGCAGAGACGCTAACCGCAGAGGTTCAAAAACCATATCAGACGCAAATTTTTCAATGACGAATGTCGAATGAATTACCAATTTTCCAATGGCCAAACAACTAAAAGGGCCATATACTGGACATTGAGTATTTAAACATTTATTCGTCATTCACAGTAATTTCGTCATTAGTCATTTAGTCTTTGACCAATTATGCATATGTTTACATAATTACTTCAAGAAAGCTATGTCGTCGATATAAATCGCCCCTTCTTTCTTGGTGGCAATGCGGTCTTCAAATACGATGACAAGTTCTTCCATGGATGCAAGATCCTGAAGCTCCGTAAATTTATCAAGGGAGATTACGACATTCTTCCATTGATCAGTTACATCGGTAAAATAATATTTACCAACATTATTTTGTTTGTTCTTCAGCTCGATTTTAAAAACCTTAGAGTATCCGCGTAACTCATCGCCTTTTACCCAGAAGGAAAGCTTCTTGTATGCGGAAAGATCAATTCCGTTAAGCTGCATCCAGAAACCGCTGTATGCCGGATTATCCGACGCAACATCATACATAAGCTGTACAGAATACCCTGTATCGCCGTGTCTTATTGTGGAAATAAAACTGTCAAAACAGCCCTGGGTAAAATCTATGGGGTCTTTGCTCCAGGCTCCGAAATCTCCGCCGATATTATTGGGCTTGGTTCCTGAGTCAAAATCAGCCACTAATAAAACACCTTCGGTATATTTGGGGGCAATTTTTTTCTTTACTTCCATGGTTGCCGCTTCTTTTTCGGCTTCCGTTCCCAATATTGCTTTCTTTTCCTCTCCTACCACTACTGCTGTTTCTTCTTTAACCTCTTCCGGCCTGGTTGCCGTTTTTTTAGGGCCGCAACCAAAAAGCGAAAAGACAAGCACTACAAGCAAAACCTTTTCTCCTGCAAACAACCGCTTTTTTTCTCTCATCTAACCCACCTCCTTTTAATGACGACACGACTTACGGAATCCACAGGATGACGTAAGTTGTATGTCGGAATTAACCCAGCACTAATTTTAGTACTCTAGAGAATTGCTGATACGATTTTTAAGATGGCTCCTTGCTTGACCGTAGTGTTTTAGCTTGTTTTCCCTATCCTTGGCATCTAGCTCTTCCCTGTATGCCTCGTAATAAACAAGCTGCCATCCTTTATTCTTGGTAATATGCTCTCTGATACGCCTCTTTAAATCCGTAGTAAAACCGTAATAGAGTTCCTTATTATTTCTACCTTTCAGCACGTAGACATAATACATAAAATTAGTGCTGGGTCAAATTCAATCCTGCAGCTAACGTTCACTTACGCTCCGTAAGCTGTGGTTTCATTTAGTAAAATTTCTCCGCCGTCAACAGATATTCCGTATTTTTAACCATCGGGTCGCTATGAAACCTGTCTCGGATTTTTCCTCCGGATAAATAATTTGCCAGCGAGATAAAGAGCATGCCCTGATCAAGGCACAGATAGCGCGAGGAAACTTTCTTAGTTGATACATCAATTGAGTCATAAGGCCCGTATTCGCCGTAAAAATTATAATTTTTAAGCATGCTGCGTATATTCTTCTTTACTTCATTTGGAAAATAAGCAAGCGCCAGCATAGAGGCATGGGGAGTAATTACACCTTCGTCTTTGTATCCTTTAGCGCCAAGACTTGCCACGCCGAACTCGGCGTAACCGCCGTAACGGCCATCGGGCGTGGAACAGGGCGACATTCCCCAGACAGGATATTTCTTATCACCAAGCGCAAAATCTATATGTGCCTTTATGGCATTGGCATTATTTAATCCCAGACCCTCTGGGGCCAGCTCTTTTTCCTTAATTACTAATGTCGGCATGAGGAACTCAAAAAGACTCCCTCCCCAGGAAGGAACGATTTTTAAGTCTTTATATTTATAGTAGCCTTCAAACACGTCTATGCCAAAATATTCACGGTTCTCGCCTTGAGGAATCTGAGATTGCCATTCCCAGGAGCGCGGCAAGGTACGGTGCATTCTAAACCAATGATCCCGGGAAATATCACCTTTGGCAATAGCGATAAAGGACGCAAGTCTCGGCTCGGTAGCAAGCAGTCCGTAGTGATAAGTATCTGCGGCAACAGGGTCGCGGTCCAGCTCAAAACCCAAATAGAGTTTCCCTTCGATGGGATCAAAAAACTTAGAAAAATCCATCTCCTCTAACAGCTCGCTACACTCTGCACCTAATTCTTCGGGAAATGTCTGGCGAAGCACTATTAAACTCGCGGCAAGCCATCCGTCATCGACACTCGAGACATACTTGCGTGTAATCTGCAGGTTTGTTGTTGAATACCAGTTATACCATAAGCCGTTCCAGCGAGGGAGAGATTTGATTACATCAAGAGTTTTTCTCGTTCTCGACAATGCTTCATTTCTATCTATAAAACCAAGATCCCATGCTCCCACTACGCTCAGAAAATAAAGACCGACATTGGTCGGGGATGTATAATCACCTATACGGTAATCTTTGGCTTCATCCATATCAATCCAGTCAACCGGAAGCTGCGTCTTCTTATCAACCAGATTATTGAAATAATTCCAGGTGTCCTGTGCTACCGTTTTTAGTAAAACTTCGTCTGAGCCCTTGAGCAGGTATCTTTTATTTACTATTCTTTTCTCAGGAAAACCGTACAAATTATCTTTCAGTGATTTAAAAAATAGTTTCGACGATCCGAAAAAAGCAATATCATCAAATAAAGTAGTTCCTTCGATAAATCCATCGCCACTCGACAATTCAAAAGTAAGTTTTGTCAAGTTATTAAAATCTATTCCGGGAAAATCCTCCTTCATTATAGAAACCTTCTGCCATAAATCTTTTCTCGCGAAATAGCGCTCAAGCGAAACTGACGCAGCGCTTTTAAGGCCGTCTTCTAAAGAAACCGCTAAATTAGCCGCATCTTGCGGCTTTTTTATCCAAAAACTCAAACCGTTGGCCTGGCTTACATCGATATTATTCAGACCTATAACGAGATAGGCAGGAAAACCCGAGTATATCCGATAATTTACCTTTAAAGATGTGCCTTTCTCTTTACTTACTTTGGAATAATCGAAAGAAACAGAGGATTCACCTGTTGCCCTAGCTTTCATATACCCGCCAATCAAATTGGCGGGGCAGGTTCCTTCAAAATCATCTACATATTTAAAAGATGACGGGTCAACGGAAGAAATTTCTTTTTTTTCTCTCGCCTGGAGCCTGGCTGCACTGACTAACAAAAGTATGAAAGAAACCAGAATGATAAAACTTAAAACGATAAATCTGTGAACTTCTAGGTTATTTCTTCCGTATTTCTGCATGCAAATAAAAATATAAAAAATTAGAAAATAGAGATTATTTCTGCAGAAAAATCGCAGGAATCTTATTTTAAACCACTGTAATCAATAATAACAAGGTCAAACCTCTAAACCCAGAGTAAAATAACCTCAAACTGAGGCTTAAAGGTTTGACCTTAAATATCATTCGCTAACCGCTATGTCGTCAAGATAGATTGAACCTTCTTTTTTAGTAGCAATACGGTCTTCAAAAACTAAAATAAGCTCCGTCATATCGGAAAAATCAGTAATACCGGCAATTCTTAGGAAAGGAACGGTTATCTCTTTCCAGGTATCACCTATATCCGAAATGTAATACTTTCCTACTTCACCTCTGGTATTTTTGAACTCAAGCTTGACAACTTTGGTATAACCTTTAGCCGTGTCTCCTTTTGCCCAAAAAGTAAGTTTCTTGTATTTGGTAAAGTCTGCATTGTTAAGCTTCATCCAGAAACCGTTGTATGCCGGATTTGGCGAATCCACGTCGTAATCAAGCTTCATAGAAAAGCCTGTATCACCATGTCTTTCTGTAGCGCTAAAACTTTCAACACAGATTTGGGTAAAATCAGCCGGGTCTTTATCCCAGGCACCAAAATCTCCGCCAATATTATTAGGCTTAGTACCCGAATCAAAATCGGCAATGACTAACCTCTCTTCAGCATTCGCTATCGCAGCTACCAAAAGTACTCCCAAGACTAAAAACAAACCTAAACATTTCTTCATTTACGACTTCACCTCCCTCTCTTAATGACAACACGACTTACGGAATCCACGGGATGACGTAAGTTGTATGTCGGAATTAACTCCGAAGATTGCGTAGAAAATTTCTTTAGAAATTTTCAAGTGTATAAGCTTCGGAGTAAAACTTATCACATCTCTAGTGACCTATATCGCACAAATCAATCCCCTAACATTGATGTTAGAGGATAAGACTAGGATTTGTAAACCAGATCCACCGCACCACGTAAATCACGTCTTCGTTTAAGCTTCCTTTTATAAAGTTGTTTCTTTGCAAGAAAATATAACACCCTCTTTGCTTATTGTCAAGGGTAAAAATAAATTTTTATAATTTAATTACAGGCATTTTAAAAACATTTAGCCTATAATTGCCCTCACCTTATGAATTTTACCGTCTCCGACGGGAGGTATTATCGGCTTGTCTAATTTTTGGCCATTTAGCCAGATTTCCTTTATGCCAAAACTTAAATTTTTGGGATTTTCCACCTCTATCTCATAAGTTGCTCCGCGGAAA
>JBFZAB010000045.1:0-5789 GCA_041309285.1 Candidatus Omnitrophota bacterium | reverse complement strand
TAAAGCCTTAATCTATCCATGCTAAACTCACCTCCAGCATGAATACCCCAATAATCAAGTCCTCCTACTATGCTACGTATGCCTTCATTACCAAAAAGATGATTCCATTCTGCTGAACCATCCGCCTCCGTCAGGCGAAGTTCAATATCCCTTACATTGTCCCTGACAAGCTGTTGCATTTCGCCAATCTTTACCATGTATTGGTCTATTAATGGCTGAAACCGCGGTTGATATGTGTCCTTAGTTCTGCGGGCATATGTAGGATGGGAAGAAAGCAACACAGCTACAGTCAATAATACCAAAATCTTAAGACAGAAATTACTACTCATAACTTTCCTTCCCTGTGCGTATTCGAATAATAACTTTTGTTCCTTTGCCCTCTTCGGATTCTATTCGCATTTCTCCATTCATATTTCTTACAATTGGATTTACTATATCAAGCCCGATGCCCGTTCCCTGGATATCTCCTACATTGCTTGCTCGATATCCTCTGGTATATACTTCATTTATTTCATCCTTGGGGATGCCTATACCTGTATCTTCAATGACTATTTCCAGGTATTCGCAATTATCAACATTACTCCATATCATACCTTCGTTAATATTGTCGTATTTCTTGGCGGCGGTTACTGTTACTGAACCTTCTTGGGTATACTTAATGGCATTGCTGATAACATTATCTACTACCAGGGCAAGTTGGTTTGTGTTGCAATTTATCATTAAATCCTCAGGGGTAATATCAGTCTTAAATTCCAAGCCCTTAATCTGGGCTAACGGCTGGAAGGAGGCGATTCTTTCCTGAAGGAAGGGAGTTACATTCTGAAGCTGGTAATTAGTTCCTGAATTCAACATGTCGTTGAAGCTGGCTAATGTGGTTGATACATTTTCATTTGCCCCTGGAATATTTTCAAGCATCCTAACCAAATGCTCTTGGGCCTCGGCACTGTTTTCATCCTGTTGGCGTATTTCACTAATAACTTGAGGAAGCCATCTGGCGACCATTTCCGCCTGCCACATGCCAAATGTATCAACTCCGCCGTTGTGTCTTAAATAAACCTGCGGGGTAAGAAAATCATGCCATTGGTCAAAAAGCGTCTGTTTAATCTGTCTGTAGGTATCCAGCCTATCCCGAATTGCCTGTTCAATACGCTGAATGTCTTCTTTTGTATATGCACCTTTTTCTTTTACACCTTCTTCTGTTCTGCCTACAAATATAGTTTGCACCCAATTTTTACCGTTAAGCCATCTTCCTTGCTCATCTGTTTCTTCTGTAAGAAAACCGCTATATGCAACAGCAGAGCCGATTCCTGATTCTTGAAGCAGGCGGGGACCGTTCTCCAGCCATCTTGCCTCTGTTTTCTCCCCGTAACTAATATGTCTTTCCTCTACAGGAGGTGCATCTTTTATCTGAAGATATCCGAAGATTTCCCCTCGATTTCTAAGATAACCTTCATATTCTTTTTCTGAAAGACCCAGAAAATAGGTCTGGTTAAGAGCAAAAGCACTTCTTTCGCAGAATTCAATTACAATCTTATCTGCCCCAAGTTCGCTAGCTATGCCTCTTAAGAAATCCTCAGTCAACTGCCTGACTTCTGAGCCTTGGGTAAAAGCGATATAGCGGGGAAGATTTTTGATTGTATCTACTGCCTGACTAATCGGGGCAATGGCATCTCTAAGTAACGCCATACCCTTTTCTTCAAAGGCATCAAGCCCTTCATTCTGATATATCGCCAGGGCTTGTCTTGCGGCTTCTGAGAAGGCAGGCATATTATCCCTTATGATAGCCATATTTCTAATACAAACTTCATTTGCTTCTTGCAGCGACAAATACTGGATAGGATTGGTTAAGCTAGTATCTAATCTGACTCTTCGCAAGCAAGAGCTTCTTTCAGACCTTAAGACAGGCGAAAGACTGGGATAAAAGGTAAAAGAACCAATTAAATAAACTAATCCCATAACCAGCTTACCTTTGTTCTTTAATAATTCTCTTTTCATCTTTTATAACCTCCTTTTAGATAGATAAAGTTTCTGGACAAAAAAATTATCCCTTCACGATTATTAGATATCGCTTATTTATGCTTAAGTTGTTCGTTTTGAGCTTGATAAAGTTCTAATCAAGGTATAACACGTAAACAGGAAATCGTCAAGGGGAGGGAAACTCAGTTATTGAGTTATTGAGTTATGAAGTTATAGGGCGGGACGTAATAGTAATTAAACCAATAAGGGTCTTCTATGCCGGTAATTGGTTCTTGGCGGATATTTAAACCGCACTCTTTTAATGCAGTAATTACGCAACGCTCTATAACCTTGATTCTATCCCAGCAACTGGGGTCCTGGGAATCTCCTTCGGGCTCCGTATCCCCCTCAATAATAAAAGAGATATATCCGTCATTTTTACATATAGTAACATCTGCTTTATATTCATAGCCATGCCCTGCGGGAATCATAATACCTTTTATTTCTGCCGGCAATTTAAGTCCATTCTCTTTGCGATAACCTGCCAAAACCCCTTTTATATCACCCACAAGTTTTGCTCCTCTTTCAGAAGCCATAATTTCCTTAACCATTTTATTTAAAACTTTGTCTTTACCTTCCAGGAAGGCTTCTATCGGGAAATTTACTTTGACTCGACGGGCAAAAGTAAAACTGGGGCAGGCTAAAATGATGGCCTCTAAGACTAAAAAATACCAAAAAACAGATTTTATATTTCTCTTTTTCATAAAATATCCTCATATAAAGTATGGCTGATAAATTGACAATCGTCAAGGGGAGGGAAACTCAGTTATTGAGTTATTGAGTTATGAAGTTATAGGGCGGGAACAGGCTATTTTTGTTTATACACCCGCCAGAGCGCCCAGAGGGCCGAGAGGGTAGAAACAAAGAAAAGAAGATAGGTTATGGACTGGGATACGTTGAGGTTTAAGAAATTCACCAGGTCATAAAAGACATAAATGGCAAAAGTCAGGGCAAAACCCCAACCATAGACCCTTTTCTTGACAGTAGCCAGCATTATACCCAATACAAATACCGCTACTTCCAGCAAAATCGAGAACATATGTAATATTTTCATAGGAGTATTTTTTTAATTTCTTCAGGTACAGGTTGAATTTTAAAATCCTTATTTATACAGGCCCAGACTGTTTTGGCCTTAACCAGGGTAAAGGTATCTTTTTTTATCTCCTGCAGGAAATGGATTGAAGAACCCCCTATTTTATCCACCCGGGTAAATACTTTTATTATATCGGCGTATCTTGCAGGGGCCTTATAGTCTATCTCCAGATGAACTACGGGAAACTCTATGCCTTTTTCCCTGCACCCGCTTAGCTTAATCCCCTTGCTCGCACAGAATTCTGCCCGCCCCTCCTCCAGATACTTTAGGTAATTGGCATAATAAACCACTCCTCCGCAGTCCGTATCGTGATAATAAATCTTTTTCTCAATAAAAAATTCTTCCATGGTTTTATCTTTTTATATATCTTTGCCGATAGAAAATGCCTTGCCTAAATATTTTCCCACCCCATGGTAAGTTGCCACCTCCGGGTCGTAAAGAACCGGCCTTATCTTTTCAATATCAGGAAGCCCGTCTTTATTCAAGATATCCTCCTCGGCTTTGACATCCACAATCTCGCCGATAAACTGGGTATGTAAACCTACCTCGATAGTATTCACCAGCCTGCACTCCAGGATAAGGGGAAATTCTTCGATATAAGGGGCATCAACAAGTGTACTCTTTATCGCAGTAAGCTTTGCCCGGGAGAGCTTATCTTCTTTTCGCCCGGAGACAATGCCAAAATAATCCGCTTTCTTAACGTACTTTTCGCTGGCCACATTCACGGTAAAGGCTTTGCGCGCCATGATATTTCCGTGGGAATAAGTCGCCTTTCTTAAGGCAATGGCCAAAGAGGGGGGCTTGGAGCAACAGATTCCGCCCCAGGCAACCGCAGCGACGTTGGGTTTGTCTTGGCTATCATATGTTCCGATAATCCAGACCGGCGTGGGAAAGGCAAGGGCTCTTGATCCTAAAGATTTTTTCATTGAGGTATTATGGTTATTAACTACATCGAGCCACTTTTCATGCCACAGGGGCTTTTTTCTTTCGGTATGGAGCTATCCATCGCGGGCATTTTATCTTTCATCATTTTGTGCATCATCATCTGTTTCATCGGGCATATTTTAGACAGATTTCCTGTTGCCAAGGTGTATATGCCGCTTGAAAAAATAATCCCGGCGGAAATCCAAAGCAGAGCCACAACAACAAACCCGAAAACCTTCAATGCCCCTGTCTCCAATTTGCGCAGCGCAAACAAGACGAAGAAGCTTACTGTCAAAATCATGGCCGTCGGTATTACGGTAAATGCTCCAGCGAGTCTAAACATAACTTGACTCCTTTCAGGCCTATACGGCCTTAAAATTACATTCCCTTATTTTATCTATGCTTATTCGGTACAAATATTATTAGAGTGCTGTGCTTTATTTATTGCTTCTTTTCAAGGCATTAATCATTTTAACTACCAGAAAGATAGAAAATGCCACAATTACAAAATCAATCATTGTGTTGATAAACAGCCCATAATTTAAGGTGATTGCCGGGGCATCGACAGTTGCTGCTTTAAGAACCAACTTCAAATTTTTGAAATCAACCCCTCCGAGCAGCATTCCTACGGGCGGCATAATTACGTCGCTCACCAGAGAGGTCACTATTTTACCGAACGCGGCTCCGATTACGATACCGACAGCCATATCTATGGCATTACCCTTAACGGCAAACTCTTTGAATTCTTTGATAATAGACATGCCCGCCTCCTTTCGTTGGGTTTTTATTGCAAATTAAGCAACCCGAAAACCTTTAGGGTAAAGAAATATTGTGCGTCGTTGCATATTTATTAAATACCGAGACAATAGTCCCGACTGTTTTTAAATCCGATGGAAGGCTTTTAGAAATAACCGAGCCCAGGGAAAGAATATCCTGAATTTTCGTTTTGTCCTGGCCGGTTGCGCTTATCACGGCCTTTCCTGCTCCCTCTACAAGGTTATTTACTTGCGGCATCAGGTTTTTTATATTTTGCATAACCCCGGAAAGACTTTTTAGGCTTCCCGCAAATAAATTAGCGGAGCCCGCCGGAAGCGTTGGGGTATTCTGCATCTTATTTTTTATTGTTTCAAGAATTGCCTGCGATGACTGCCTTGCCTTTTCCAAGAGACTATCGGAAATACTTTTTGGAGTAAGAGCCTTAATATCTGCAAGTTTTGCAACTACATCACCCTTAACTCCGAAGGCCGTTGCTGCCTTATCTAAAGCGCTGGTCAATTCCTGCATCGAGGAAAGATATGTACTGAGAACTTTAGCCTTGGTGCTCAACAAATCCGGTATCGAAACGGGAGAAGTAGAGGTAGTTTTAAGAAGGCCGCCTAAATCTACCGCCTGAACCAAGGTGCTGCTAAAACAAGAAACAACCAAAAATATCACAAAGATGCGTAATCTTGGCATATTTTGTCTCCTTTCTTTTTTGCTAATTAAACTCACTCTCCGATTATCTGAATGATAATCTCGCGCTCGCGGGGACGATTATCAAACTCCGCCACAACCACCTGTTGCCAGGTACCAAGAAGCAATTCGGCATCGTCGAAAGGAATAGTTAAAGAGGCACCGAACAGGCTTGCTCTCAGGTGGCTGAAACCATTAGCATCCGCCCAAGTATCGTCGTGAAAATAATGCTTTTTCTGCGGAATTAATTTCTCACAGAGTTCCTGCACGTCTTTTATCAGTCCTGGTTCATATTCAAATGTGG
>JBFZAB010000044.1:0-7141 GCA_041309285.1 Candidatus Omnitrophota bacterium | reverse complement strand
GACTACGGGTAAGACAGTAGGAGCCGATGAGGATTAATTTTTAGGACGTTAGCTTCGACGATGGTGTTTTTATTGAGCCGGATTAGAGCCAAATAAAGATTCAATCAAGCATGGTTAATGAACCCCTGCATTAAAAGCAGGGGTTTTCTTTTTATATTTCTCAATATAGTCGTTAAATCCTACAGTTTTTGACCATTTCCTGCCGTCCTTAGATTTAGTTATCCTACGGTTATCCACAGCTCAAGCCTTTATTTTCTTATCTCATTATAAATAAACAGTTTATGTCATTATTCCCCCTATTCAGGAGTTAACATAAGATATATTATAGGAAGTAATATAAGAATGAATAAATAGTCTTCTTCTGGGGTTTAAATGAATCAGGGCTTGAGAAATGATAAAAGGAATCTACTTGGATGGTTTGACGACTATTTCTCCTGAAGCAACACCGGGCTTGGTTTGTTTTACTTTTTGCAGTTTTATTGAACAGCCGCTTAAGGAATTCAGAATAACGGCTAAAATTAGGAGCTTACTTATTAATTGTGCGTTTATGTTCATGAATATTTGCCTTCTTCTCTATTATATTTATAAAATCGCCCAACTTAAGCTGGCTTACGTTATCTACTGCCGTAAATCTTATTCCGGCATAAAAGATGCGTTTTTCTTCCTTTTCTTTAGTGATTTCCCTTACCCAGGCCACATCGCCAAGTATAAATAATTCTTCCTTTAAATTTGGAAGTTGTACCCAAATTCTTAGCTGAGTCCCCGGCTTAAATTTCTCAAGGATAATAACTCCTATTCCGCCCTGAGATATATCCCGGGTTTTTCCTGATTGCGATATTCTGGGATTTTCGGGAACCTCATACCTTATGTCTAAAATGGTATCAAGACGTTTAAAGCGCCGTCGTTCTTTATTAGCCCCCCATAAACCCACGATTTCACCCTGGGCCAATTCCTGCTTCCTTTTGCGGCAGCTCTCATAGCATATAGCATATAAAACTATAAGGCTAAGCAGAAGAAGCAAAAACAGATAATATAGCATGACGTGATCAGTATACATATACAGTATCAGATTAATTTAGCCACTTTGAATTGTAACATAATCCGGAGGGGTTTAAAACAAAAAAAATTAGAGACCGAACGGGCTCTTCGGCAACACAGCCGCCATTGTGTCCGCCTGCTTTTTCTTTCCTCGCCTCCTCTCCGCTTATCTCGGCGAACACCTTAGGCCTGGTGCTTTGCCCCGAACCACCCTTCGGGATCCCTCATCGGGATGTCCCCTGATTTCTCAGGGTTTGCCTTTATCGGCCTCCACCCAGATATAAGCAAAATTCTTGCCAGAGATTGCTACTTATTCACACTGCATGCAAATAAATGTAATTTATTACTATTAAGTGATTTAGGAATTCTAAATATTCATTCCTTCTTAAGAGGGTTTGATTTTGTAATTCAATCCAGATTAAAATAAGTAAACTTTAGTTGCAGCATAAAAATTTATTCGCATTTGTTTAAATAACAAGGGGTTGTGATTGTAAATTTATTTTGCAGGTGGTAATATTTGTTGCGCCTTATTCCACTACGTTAATATATTCTTCAAAGCCGATTTTTCCGTATATTTCCTCTTTAACAGCCTTAATCCTTTCATTGACGTAGGGATGAGTTTGAGCATACATTGGTCGGATAGGTTCGCGTCTTTTTATTTCTTTGAGTTTTTCCAGGAAAGATATTGCGCCCTCGGGTTTAAAATTTGCTTTTTTCATGAAACGAACCGCCAATTTATCTGCTATAAGTTCGTCTTCCCGGGAATAAGAAAGCATGAGTAAATTTATGGCAGCGTTTGCTCTTCTTACCGTTTGATTATCGGGTGCGCCGGTTTTGGCAAGAACCATGAGGATATTGAAACCGATATTTTTCTTCAATATATCTACCGAATGCCTGGCAACAATGTGGGATATTTCATGAGCTAATACGTAGGCAAGCTCGTCATCATTCTCTATATTTTCCATAAGTCCTTCGAAGATATATACGTAACCGCCGGGCAAGGCAAAAGCATTTTTCTCCTCTTTGTCTAATGCGGTAAAATAGTATAAAATTCCACGCCGATCGCATGCATTAACCAGCCTTTGGCCTATATCGCTTACTCTTGCCTGTTTAGAGCTGTCGGCTATCTTCTTGAACTTAGTTTCAACCTGCTTAGATAAGGATTTTCCTAGTTCCACTTCCTTTTCGTCGCTCATAAAAACCAGTTCTTCCCGTCCCGTATAAATATTGAACTGCGTAGCACAAGATATTGACATAAGCGCCGGTAGCAGATAAAAAACGAGACTTATTAATTTCCTCTTTTGCATAACAAAATTCTATCAGAGTAAACAGTAGAAAGGCAAGCACAAATGTGCGGTAACAAAAGTTACCATTCGTACGCCATTATTTACATTTTTTATTATACGAATTAACTTATGCAATTGAATATATTGTATTAGTTTATGTTAAGAAACATGGTTATTTTTTATCTTTTTTGAAACAGGTGAAAGATAAGTTTACATTTTTTAGGCCTTAAATAGTTTAATTTTAATAATTCCCCGAAATTTACCTTAGAAATTATCTCATGTAACTTTATTTAAAATAATGAGTTATGATTTAGCTGACGTATTTTTTGTCACATTAATTGTTTTTGGCATATATATTGCGTTAACTAAAGGTGAGAAACAAGGAAAGAACGCCCAGGCGCCTTAAAAGTTTGCCCGTGGCATTGTGCCCAAACAATAACGGGTGGCGCCGGGATAAATTTAGAAAGCCAGCAAGTTAGTTTTGCTGGCTTTCTCTTTTCTGTTGGTTGGTCTGTGCAAAGCGCGCTTTAAAAACTTACATCAACTGTAATCGGGGATTAAAGAAAACCCCGTCTAAATGGCACCTTGCTTGGGTTTTCCCTCCGAAGGAAAGATTATCTCCCAGGGCTATATGGGCGGTATTTATAGCTTTTTCATCTTCCAATATGTTTCCGGTTACGTAAGCCCGGGGATTTAAGCCTATTCCTAATTCCGCTATATTAAATGCAGATTTGCCGAGAGGACTTAGTATATCCGTTAGTTTACGGCTACTGATTCTTATTGCGTACCCGTTCTTTATATCTATTTCTATCGGTTTCTTTAACTTTCCCAGGCAGGCAAAGCTGGCATCAATAACCAAGTGCCCATTGGTTGTGCCTTCAACTGGTGCTATAGATACCTCCCCTGCCGGTAAATTGCCGAAGGCTCCCCTCTTCGTATAAATCCCGTGGTCACAAAAAACCTTCCTCCCCCTTATTAACATTATCAAATCTGTCCCCTTATCTGTCTTTATTCTGATTTTTTCTACCTGCATTATTTTTTGCGCCAACGCGTCTGCCCTTTTTTTAAGATCCAAATAGTCAACATCCACGCATCTTTTAAACGATTGAAGGGTTATCGAAGGCATGGAAGCGACCCTTACCCCGTATTTAGAGGAAGCAATTTGTCTTGCGCGGGTATGAGAAAGGGATTTTTGGGTAATCAATAGAGCGATATTTGAGGCTTTAAGAGCGGAAGCTATTTCTGGCGGCGGTTCTTCGCCATGCATTTTCCGGGGAATAATGCGGATCAGGACGGGGTCCAGACCAAACTTTCTTATATTTAAGTAGAATATTTCGCCTATATCGCATAATGCATCGTCTGTGACGATAAGTATTCTTTCTCCTTTGCGATAACCGAGGCAGCGGTATATTACTTTTCTGACAATTTTATCGGTTTTTCTTTCCAAAAAAACCACCCCCGCCAGAAGTTTATTTCTCCATCAACCTTCTTAAGTCATCCGGATCCAGAGTTCTCCCCATGGCCTCTTCGACCTTGATTGACTTTGACATACACAGTTCATAAAGGGATTGATTCATTGTTTTCATACCTTCTTTCTGGCTGGTTTGAATAACCGAGTATATCTGATGTACCTTAGCATCGCGTATAAGGCTGCGTACCGCATGGTTGGCGATTAGAATTTCTAAAGCCAGGGTGCGGCCCTTGCCTCCCAGCCTTGGTATCAGTTGCTGGGATAATATACCCAGGAGGACAAACGATAGTTGTATTTTTACCTGATTCTGTTTATGTTCAGGGAAAACGTCGATTACCCTGTTTATTGTCTGTACCGCATCGGATGTATGCAAAGTGGCAAAAACCAGGTGGCCGGTTTCGGCAATATTTAAAGCCGCCTCTATTGTCTCAATATCGCGCATTTCTCCTATGAGGATAACATTAGGATCCTGACGGAGTACATGCTTAAGCGCGTTTCCAAAAGAATTAGTATCCGCCCCGACTTCGCGCTGGTCGATTATGGATTTTTTGTTTCTATAAACATATTCAATGGGGTCTTCTATGGTGACTATATGACATTGTCTTTCGCGGTTTACTTTCTCAATCATTGTAGCCAGGGTTGTAGACTTACCGCTTCCGGTTGCGCCCGTTACCAGAATTAATCCCTTGGGCCTGGATGTAAAGTCATTTACGATATCGATAGGCAATCCGCATTCTTCCGTGCTCATTATATGATAAGGCAGAGAGCGAATTGCAATTCCTATATTTCCGCGCTGGTAGAAAAAGTTTACCCTGAAACGGCTGAGTCCTTCTATTCCGAAGGCCATATCCAGCTCTTTTTCCAATTCAAAACGCTCTCTCTGCTTTGGGTCAAGCATACTGTAGGAGAGTTCTTTTATTTGTTCGGAATTTAGAGCCTCTTTACGTATCGGCACAAGTTTTTCGTCTATTCTCAGGTAAGGCGGCAATCCTACTCCCAGATGCAAATCGGATGCTCCTTCGTCGATCATTGCCTTGAGTAACTCCTCCATTCTGTAAGTCATTTCCCCTCCTTTATTATATACGTTTTAGCGGTTACGAAATCGTAACCCCTTTATTCTAAAATCCGTTGTTTAATTTTACTTTCAATGTTATATTTTGTCAATACATTCGTATATAACGAATATTTCTGGCGTTATAAGGTTTGTCCTGGCGGATCTTCCGAAAGATATTTTTGAAAAGTTAAATAATCATCCAGGAGTTCACTTTTATCTATTCCTATGTCTATATGTTCCCAGGGAAAAACTTCATCCGTTGTTCTTAATCGGTGTATATAAAAATCAGGGTCTATATTTTCTTCTTTTAAAGATTCCTTCCAGACATCAAGATTAAAGTGTTCACTCCAGGCATCTAGCTTCGCCCCTTTTTCTTGGGCTTTCAATAAAACCCGGGATAGTTTTCTATCGCCCCTTGATAAAAGGGCTTCTACGAAAGCCATGCTACGGTTGCTGAAGCTGTATTGTATTCCCTCTTTCCTGAGCCCGTTTTTAAGGTATAATTCTTTTGCTGTAAGGCTTTCGTTCCTTTCCATGGGCAGCCATTGAAAAGCGGTATGAGGTTTGGGAATAAACGAATTTAAACTCAGCCGTATTTTTCCTGCTCCGCGCAGATGCTTCTTTTTAATTTGCCATATTTTGTGAACCATTTCTATTAAAGCATCTATATCGCTTGTTAATTCTCCCGGAAGTCCAAACATAAAATATAGCTTTACCCCTCTCCATCCCCTGCCGAATACCGTATCTATTATTTCATAGAGAAGCTCGCTATCCACCTGTTTATTAATAAGACGGCGCAGTCTTTCGCTGCCGGCTTCGGGTGCAAATGTAAGCCCGCTGTGATGCATGTCTTCAAACTCTTTAAGAAGCTCTTTAATTACCGACTTTACTTTTAAAGAAGAAAGCGATATTCCCACACCCTGTTTTTTAAATATCTGGGCAAGTGTAGAGAATATATCCAGAATCTGGCTGTGGTCCAGGCTTGATAGCGAAAGAAGGGCAATTTCTTCATAGCCGGTGGAGTTAATATTCTCAACGGCCAGGTTCTTTATTGTTTCTAAGGAGCGCTCTCTCTTCGGGAAGTATATATTTCTTGCCTGGCAGAATCTGCAACGGTTAGGGCATCCGCGCATGATTTCTATGCCGATGCGGTCATGCACGGTTTCTATATAGGGAAGTATTGTTTTTTTAGGATAGGGGGCGCTATCCAGGTTGAAAACAGTAACTTTTTTTATTTTTTCAGGAACATTTGCCGAATTTGCATAGATTTCCTTTATCCTTCCGTCTGGAAAGTATTTGATGTTATATAAAGAAGGAACGTATATTCCTTCAAGGTGCGATAATTCAATGAGCAAAGTATCCTTAAATTCTTTCTTACGCAGATTCGGCTTTAGTGTCTTTAGCCTATTAAAAAGCTCGACTATCAGTTCTTCTGCCTCACCTATCACAAACAGGTCTACAAAATCCGCTAACGGTTCGGGATTAAAACAACACGGACCTCCGGCAATTATTAAAGGATAATCGTCTTTACGCTTTTCCCTTAAAGCGGGTATCTTTCCTAAATTAAGCATATTAAGAAAGCCGGTATAATTTAACTCCGTTTGAAGCGATACACCCAAACAGTCAAAATCTTTTAATGGCGTATTTGACTCAAGAGAGATAAGCGGCATCCCCTTCTCCCTCATCAGTTTTTCCATGTCTATCCAGGGAAGAAATACGCGTTCGCATATTAATCCGGATTCCTTATTAAGGATATCATAGATTATTTTGAATCCGGTATTGCTCATACCTATTTCGTAGATATCGGGATAACCGAGGCAGAACTTCAGGTCCGATTCATTTGCCTTGCGGTGTATAGAATTTAGTTCGTGATTGATGTAGCGCGCAGGTTTAGTTACGCTTAAAAGGTTATCTTTGGATAACATTATTTATCTCCCTCTATAATTTAAGCATCTTTTCTGATCGAGGCTACTATACCTAATGCAACCATAACTACCATTAAGTTTGAACCGCCGTAACTTAAAAAAGGAAGCGGCAGCCCTACTACCGGCATTATGCCCGTTACCATCCCTATATTAATAAACACATGTGAAAATATAAAAGTGGCTATTCCCACGCAGAGCAGTTTTGCAGAGAAATTGTTTGTCAATAAAGCAGTTTCCAATATTCTCTTTAGAAGGAGGTAGTATAGAAATATAACAACGATTGCCCCGACAAATCCCCGCTCTTCGCAAAATACGGCAAAAATAAAATCGGTATGACCTTCCGGAAGGAAATTAAACTGGCTCTGGC
>JBFZAB010000043.1:0-4328 GCA_041309285.1 Candidatus Omnitrophota bacterium | reverse complement strand
GTTCAATATTGCTTCAACGCTGATTATGTTTGTAATGGAAAAAACTAAGGATATAGGAATACTCAAAGCAATAGGTGCGACCGGAAAATCTATTAAGTCAATATTCAGTTTTGAGGGCATGATTATAGGTTTACTGGGAACTATTTTGGGATCGATAGGAGGATTTGGTCTGTGTTGGGTGCTTAAAAATTACGATTTTATCCGGCTTCCCCAGGATGTATATTACATAGACCATCTGCCCGTGAGAGTTGAAACGCTTGACTCAATACTGGTTGTGATATTTGCCGTTTTAATAAGCTATTTTTCAACACTCTATCCGGCAAGGCAGGCCTCGCGCCTGAATCCGGTAGAAGCGATAAGGTACGAGTAAAATTAAGCCAAAATTTAAGAAGTATTAGCAACATAAATTATTTTGACTTGCATTTCTTACATAGCGGTTGAATTTTACCCGGCACTAATTTTGAGATAAGTGTTATAGTATAACTGTGAAAAATTAGTGCTGGGTTTGTATAGTCCGAGGTTGTAACGTGTAATTGAGATTTAAAGTCCATGCTGGAAGCAAAAAATTTATATAAAGTATATAATAACGGCCAGAAATTTCTAGAAGTTTTGAAAGATATAAATCTAAAGATAGATAAGGCCGAATTTATATCTATATTAGGCCCCTCAGGGGCGGGGAAATCTACGCTCTTAAATCTTTTAGGTGGCCTGGACCTGCCTACGCAAGGAGAGGTTTACATTGAGGGGATAAGCCTGTATAATTTAAGTGAAGAGGACCGTGCCAGGATTCGCAACAGAAAGATAGGTTTTGTATTTCAGCTTTATCATTTGCTTCCGGAATTCAGTGCCGTAGAGAATGTTTATCTTCCGGCAGCGATAAAGGGTTTTAGTAACCGGGATCAATCTAAAGGGAGGGCTTCGGAACTCCTCAATATATTAGGTCTCAAAGAACGCCTCAATCATAAACCGAACCAGCTTTCCGGTGGAGAGCAGCAGCGAGTGGCAATTGCCCGGGCCTTGATGAATGAGCCCGATATACTTCTCTGTGATGAACCCACGGGTAATCTTGATTCCCGGATGGGTGAAGATATAGTTAATTTGCTTTTTTCGCTTAATCGGGAGAAAAAGCAAACTATGATTGTGGTCACCCATGAAAAAGAAATTGCCGAGAGGGCAGACCGCATAATTAATATCAAAGACGGACAAGTTGTCGGTGAAGGTTTTAAAAAGTAAACCCGAGTTTCGAGTCAAAAGAAGGAGAGAAAAATGGGGCTTAAAGTTTATATCAATGGAAAATTTTTAGAAAAAGAGAATGCTACCATATCGGTTTTTGACCACGGTTTTCTTTACGGAGACGGTGTCTTTGAGGGGATAAGGGTTTATAACCGTCTGATTTTCAGACTTAAGGAACACATTGACCGTCTCTATGAATCTGCGCATAGCATATTGCTTAAAATTCCTTTGGCCAAGGACCAATTGACAAATGCGATAATTGCCACGCTTAAGGAAAATAAACTCGAGAATGCTTATATCCGTGCCATAATTACGCGCGGGATAGGAGATCTAGGTCTTGACCCGAGGAAATGCAAGGAGGCCTCAGTAATTATAATAACCGATAAAATAGCGCTTTATCCCGAGAAATTGTATAGAAATGGCATGGAGATTATAACCGTTGCTACGACGAGAAATGCCCATGAAGCGCTTAACCCACAGATAAAATGTCTAAATTACTTGAACAATATCATGGCAAAAATTGAAGCGACAAATTCGGGATATGAAGAAGCGCTGATGCTTAATGACCAGGGTTATGTTGCCGAATGTACGGGGGATAATATTTTTATTGTTTCCAAATATGAACTTTATACGCCTCCGGAATGTATGGGTGCGTTGAGGGGTATTACCCGCGATACTGCCTTGGAGATTGCCAAGGAAATGAAGATTCGTGTCCATGAGCACGTCTTTACCCGTCATGAGCTTTATATCGCCGATGAGTGTTTCTTGACCGGAACCGCAGCAGAGATTATACCTGTGGTTAAGGTGGACGGGCGTGTTATCGGAACGGGTAAGCCCGGAGAAATGACCTTAAAATTAATGAAGGAATTCAGAAGACAGACCAAGGTTTCGGGAGTGAAGTACTAACAAAGAACACTAGAGCACTAGTCACCAGAGCACCGGAAAAGGCTATCGTTCTTGTGCCCTGGTGCACTGGTGCACTTTGCTACAATGGAAAGGTAGTATCTATGTTATGTAATATCTGCGGTAAAAATCAGGCGACGGTCCATGTTACCGAGATAGTTAACAATCAAACGACCGAGATGCATCTATGTGAAGGATGCGCCAAAGAAAAATCAATACAGATGGAGCAGCATTTCGGGCTGTCTGACCTATTGGCCGGAATAGCCGATCTCGGAACCCCTTTCGGGGCAAAGACGCAGGATGAATTAAAACTAAAGTGTTCAAATTGCGGTATGAGTTATGAGGATTTCAAGAAGATAGGCCGTCTGGGATGTAGTGTCTGCTATGGGGCATTCCGCAAGAATCTTGTTCCTCTCTTGAAAAGAATCCACGGCTCAACCCAACATATCGGTTCTACTCCCGCAAAATCTGCCAATGAAACAAAGAAGAAATCTGATGCGGAGGAATTAAGAGAGAAGCTGCAACAGGCGATACAGAGAGAGGAATTTGAAGAAGCCGCAAAGTTGCGTGATAAGCTGAAAGAGTTGGAAAAGAAAAATGAAGACAAAAAGAAAACCAAAGGGGAAGATAAGGGTAAGGCAAAATGAGAATAGATGATTTATTAAACCAGCTGGGAGAGTGGCTCAAGGGTACAGGACCCAATTCGGATATCGTTATGTCCAGTAGGGTGCGCCTTGCCCGAAACTTAAATAAGATTCCTTTCTCCCATTGGGCAAATAAGAAAGATAAAGAAAAGGTTCTGGTTTCAATCAAGGCTGCTCTTTTGGAGAATGAATTTCTAAAGAATGGAATATCCGTTTCCATGAAGGAGTTGGATGAAATAGACCGTAACTTTTTACTTGAAAGGCATCTCGTTTCGCATGAATTGATTCAGAAGACGGACAATAAATGTGCCCTCATCAGTTCTAATGAGGCTGTAAGCGGAATGATTAACGAGGAGGACCACCTGCGTCTTCAGGTCATGCAGTCGGGTTTTAATCTTAGAGATGCCTTTGAAATCGTAGAAGGTATCGATAAATTTCTTGCCACACGCCTTGATTTTGCTTTTTCTCCGGAATGGGGATATTTGACTGCCTGTCCTACAAATGCCGGCACTGGAATTCGTTCCTCGGTAATGCTGCATTTACCTACGCTGGTTTTAACCAAGCAAATCAATAAAATACTGGAAGCAATAACGCGCCTTGGATTAACCGCAAGAGGGTTTTACGGAGAAGGAACTCAGGCAACAGGAAACTTTTTTCAGATATCAAATCAGGTTACGCTGGGGCAAAAAGAAGAAGATATAATCGATAATATTGAAAGGCTCATAAAGCAGGTAGTAGAATACGAGCAGAATGCGAGGCAAATGCTTATTGGGCAGGAGAGACAGAGAATTTCCGATCGCATCTGGCGTGCGTACGGCGTGCTTAAGAACGCGTACATCATCTCAAGCATCGAAACAATAGATTTGCTTTCTAGCGTTCGCCTGGGTGTTGACCTAGGAATAATTAAAGATATCAGTCGTCAACAATTGAATACGCTCTTTGTGTTTATCCAGCCGGCACACCTGCAGAAGCTGGAAGGTAAGAAGCTGACCTCTCAAGAAAGAGATGTAAAAAGAGCGCAGCTTATTCGCAGCAAACTAACCTGCGCTTAAGATTTGAAAGCGAACGGTAAAGGTGATTCTGTATTTCTGGCCTCAATCCCCCGGCACAAGATTAGCTTACAATTTGAGTTAAATTTTGTAATAGGCCTATTAAATTCTTAAGATTAATGCCATGGATAAAAGCAAGCCATCCAATATCAATCATAATAAACTCAGGGCTAAAATTAAAGGAGGCCTGTTTATTACCCTTGAAGGCCCGGAAGGTAGCGGTAAATCAACCCAGATAAAAAGGCTGCGTACATTTCTTAAAAACAAAGGGTACTCCGTCCTTTATCTGCGTGAACCCGGCGGAACCGTAATAGGCGAGGAGATAAGGAAAGTACTGCTTAATCCGCGCAATAAAAAGATGGATGTCTCGACGGAAGCTCTTCTTTATCTTGCCTGTCGGGCACAGATTGTCCGTGAAAAAATCATTCCTGCGCTGGAAAAAGGGAGGATAGTTATTTCCGACCGTTTTAACGACGCTACTTTAGCTTATCAGGGATAT
>JBFZAB010000042.1:0-3797 GCA_041309285.1 Candidatus Omnitrophota bacterium | reverse complement strand
CTCTATATCTTTAATTTTACTCTCTGCTGTTTTGAGTATTACTCCTATACCATTAACGGTAAGCTCTATTATTTTATCTTCGCCTAAATTAGGTGCCATTCTGGAAAATCTATTTTTCTGAATAGCCAGATATTGATTAAATAGATTATCTGAAATTACCCCGGCCTTGTCTTCTCCAAGCCCTAGAGATTTCAAGTAACCCGACAAAATAACGGGAGAATTATCTGCGAGCGCTTTCCTAAACAAGCTGGAAATTTCATCAGGATTAAACTTTCCTCGACTATATAGCTCAGCCAAGAAAATATCCAGGGAACCTATTCCTGCGCTTTTTTTAATCTGGGTCTCATAGAAACCAACGGTTCCTTTATGTAAATCGCTATTAAGCAAATCGAGTTTCCCATATAGCCCTTCTAGCCCATCCCTTACCAGATTTCTGTCTATGCCCAATAAAAGTAACGTCTCAATAGCGTCGGATTTATCCGCATAGTAAGAAAGTATGGCTTCTAAAACCACATTCTTACGGTCAAAACCGCGCTCCTTATCGCCATTGGGCCAGATATAGCTTAACACTTCCTGCTCTCCGACAAGTTCAATCAAGGCAGGCAACACCGCATCTTTGACCAAATCCTTGGTGGTCCGGGCTACAGGCAGTCGTAATACGGGAGTAGGTTCAATTGCATCCTGGCCATTTGTTCCCTCCGTCTTTACAAAAACTGCTTTACCCAAGGCATAGATCAAATCCTGTTCACTTCCTATATCCATCAGCCGGTGCAGGCATTCCTGGATTTCGGGAATTCTATAACCCACCCACTCTCTATAGGCATCCCGATGTTCGGATAGGCTGGAATTATAGTCTTCACCCAACACAAAATCTTTTAAGAAACTGCCTATAGCAGCACTTCCTTCCTGGAAACTTGCTGTCTGCCTATCTATATTACTCACAACATTAAGCTCATTCTTAAACAACGCAAATCCAAGCAGGCTCTGGCTATCTTCAAACTGTTTGCCCAAAATTACCTGCCAACGGGTATCCAGCGTATCCTTTAACCTGTTATATGTTCCCTTAAGATTATTCACCGCACTCTGGGACTCATCTATTTTGTTTCTGATTTTTCCTTTTATTTCTTCATTTAAACCGAGCAGTTCTTCTTTAGTGAACTCATTCAGATAAACCGGTAAAAGCGCAAATGCAAATTGACTCACTCCTAAACTTTTAAGAAAAACGATTAGGTTTTTAACCGGCTCACTATAAAGGTACGGCGAATTTTCGGGAGTTGCCAATTTGCCGTAATCGATCGCCGCCAGATCAATTCCCTTATCTCTCAAGAACTTGTTCCAGAGCGCTAAGGAAAACGCATTTTCTTCACTTTGAGTAAAGAATTGAGATTTTTCTAAATCGGTGCTTCCGTTGAAACTTACCGCATCCGTTACTCCGGAATAGAAATTATCCAACAAAAGGTCCCTTAAGTTAAATAACTGTGCCAGTTCATTCGCCCAACGCCTATCCTGCGAGTCACGTCCATCACTCAAAGAAGCACCCTCCCGCCAACGGAACAGATTTCCCTGGAAAATGTCGGTAATAGCGGTGGAACCCAGCGTACTCTCGGAAGAGAACCAGTTGTTGTTTTCCGCGGGAAATTTTTCAATATCATCCAGGGCCATTACACTGTCTAAGAGGAGATCAATATCTATTGCAGACGTTGCCAGTAAATCTGTAGCCAGTTCTGCCCACTGCTGCATATCAATATTTTCTCCTCCGGCGGTCAACTTTCCTTCAAATATTTTTCCAACATTCCCTGTATTTTTAATATAGCTAAGCCAGTAGGATGATCTTTTTTTCTCCTGTTCATATTTATTTATCTTTTCTTCATCATTGTAGAGCGCCTGCCACTGGGTCAGCTGTTCTTCTGTAGGTTCGATTCCCGTAGCCTCGGCAACATCTTTTATCACCTGTCTGACAGCCGCTTCTTTGGCCACGCCGGACTTAACCAATCCATCAAAGGTTGTTACGGCATAGGAAAGTAGTTCCACATCTTCATCAGAACCCCAGAGGTCAAGCTCGCCTTTAATACCTCTTAAAACCGGTTCCCAATAATTCATGCTGAGTAACCGGCTTTCTACTTCCTCAGAGGATAGGGAGGACGATTCCCCCAAAATTATTTTGGCAATGTAGAAACCCAATTTTCCCGACTGGTTCGCCGCATAAAGATTAATACTGCGATTTTCTCTTTCCGCGCTTTCCCTATAGGGAATACGGGAAATTAGGTTTATACCTGTAGGAGCAATATCTTCCGCGCTTATCGTTGCTTCTTCGATTATTACCTCTCTTACATACTCATTTATCTTGTCCCTTAATATGTTTATGGCCCCGGGGTCCTTCGCATTATTCCAATATGTTGTCAGCTCAGCCTCTGTAATCCTCCCCTGGGAATAGAGCACGGTCAATAGCTCTTCACCGAAGTGCTCCGTCAAAATATCCGTTACAATATCGTAGTTCTGTCTCAGGCTAACCGCTTTGGCCAGCTGATTAAAGGCCTCTTTTTGCCCCTCGTAGTCCAATCCCTGAATCTTTAAAGCCACGAAGAGATTGGCAAGGGCAGTTATTTTATTCTCGTCGCTGTTTTCATTAGCCGCCGCCCTTAGATAGCCTATAGTATCATTGAGCATCACTGAGCCGGATTTTAAGCCTATCTCCTCATTTCCGCTCACCCAAAACTGATAAGCAATCTCCGCCCGCTCATCCTCATAATTCATTAATTTCCTGAATTCGCCAATCTGTCCTAAAAGATTTATCCCTTTAGCTAAATTTGAACTTCCCAATACCTGCATGGGATTTACTTTATCCATTATATCTTTTTCTACAGACTTTGCGGCCTGAGCCTGCCTTGCTTCTCTAAGTAAAGGGAAAAGGATAATATTTTTGTCGCTGTCCTTAAATATTGTATATTTATTGCCGTCAAGGCCACCTACGGTTTCCAGTTCCATATTAGCCTTTATAGTCGTCGCTAACTTATTAAAATCGGCATCGGTCAGGGCTAAATCAAGGGCATTTTTAAATGCGGTATCTATCGTGCCCTTATCTCCCGAATTAACTGCTGTTACCAAAGCGGTAAGGTCAAGGTTTGAGGGTTTAGATACGGCATTATACCTTTCATCTAATTTTGTTAACCAGGCAGTTTTTTCCGTGGTGCCACTACCATCGATAAGGGCTTTCATTTCCTCATAATCGACATCTGTCGTAACGCTGGCTATCAATTTATCCATTACGGCAGTGGCATCCTGGCCATCAAGAACCGGTCTAAGCGCTTCATATAATTGAGGAGAAATGCTCTCGCGGAAACCGGTTCTCAGCATTCCCCGGATAGTGTTTTCGGAGTTTCCGGAAAGTTCCCAGATAGAGCGATAATTTGCCAGTTCCGGGTCGGAAGAGCCATCAACCAGCGAATTCCAGGTGCCCAGAAGTGCAACTCCAATTCCCAATCCAAATTCCGTGGGGGCTGTATAGTTCCTTTCGGGATTAAGGGAATCCACAAACCAGTGCTCGCCCTTAATATATGGCCAGTAAGCGCTCATCGCGTACTTATAGGCATCCAGGGCGCGTCCGGGCATAAAAGCCAAAGCCGCGGCATATTCCGAAGGGGTAATTGTGCCTTCGTATCGTTCTGTATCTTCTCTGTTCAACCAAAAATCCATATTATAATATTCGGGAAGCGCCATTGAAGAAAAACCCCATGAATCATAGCCCAGGTGCCGGAAGGAATTAGAAAGCAGAATCATTTGTTGAATCATGCCCTTTT
>JBFZAB010000041.1:0-9920 GCA_041309285.1 Candidatus Omnitrophota bacterium | reverse complement strand
TCTGTTTCTTTAATAGGAGGGTTTTGGTATTAGTAGTAATCCCCGTAACCTTAAATTCGCCACTAAGGCTTTTAATAACTTTCAAGACATTAACACCTACCGAACCCGTGGAACCTAATATGGCAATGCGTTTCATTTAATAAACACTTGATTCCGAGGTGTCGGAATCAATCTCCTTTGAATAACTGCTTTGCGGGTGTGAATTAAACCCTTGACGCTGGGAAACTTTTGTCAAGGGTCAAATTAGGACAGATAACTTACCTTTGTTCGCGCTTACTAAACCATGTCCTCATTTGAGGAATAGACTCACGTATAGATAAAACAGCGGGGCAGCGAATATTATGCTGTCAACCAAATCCAGCATACCGCCTAATTCCGGGAAAAGCTTGCCCGAATCCTTGACCTGGCAATCGCGTTTCAGGAGAGATTCGCAAAGGTCTCCCAGCTGGGCAAGGCTTCCTAAAACAAACCCCAATATTATACATTGCCAGGGTTCAATCTTTAACCAAAGGACTCCTATGATAAGACTTGAGATTATGCTAAAAAGCAATCCCCCGGCAGTTCCCTCTTTTGACTTGCTCGGGCTTATTCTCTTTATAAGAGAGTGCCTTCCAAGCTTGCTTCCTACTAAGTACGCTCCCATATCACCGGTTTTGGTAACAAGCAAAAGGTATATGATAAACAACCTCCCGCCTTCAAGAAATAAAAGTTTAATAAGAAAACTCAACGGCCAGCTTATATAAAGCATCCCGAATACGGTCGTGGAAAGGACAATAATAGCCTGAGAAGAATCTTTGCGGGTAAAACGCACAACGAAGATGATAAAACAAATCAAAATCGTAATTACCATCTCCCAACTGGAAGGATAAAATTTGAATATGGAGGAAAATTTAAATGCTGAAGTAACATATACTATAAGCGGTATAAGCGAACCTAGGGCGAGTCCGAATTTCTTCGAAATGATAATACCCTTTTTTTCAACCAGATTATAGAATTCTGAAAGAGAAACGGCTACAATTAAAACTACCGTAAGCGAGCCGATAACGGACGGGCTAAAAATCACCGCCGCCAAAAGCACAATTAAAACAACGCTGACCAAAAATCTTTTGTATAATTGAGTAATCATAAAATTGTAACCCGCACGGGCACAGTCCGCGGAATTCTGGCAAAAAAAATTAGACAACGCCTCCGAAACGGCGTTCGCGTCTTTTAAACGTGTCTATCGCAAGCTTGAGGTCCCTGCGTGTAAAATCCGGCCATAGCTTCCTGGATACATAAAACTCGGAATAGGAAGCCTGCCAGAGAAGAAAATTACTTAACCTGAATTCTCCTCCTGTGCGTATGATAATATCCGGATCGGGAAGCCCCGCGGTATAAAGATAACGGCTGAAAATTTCCTCATCGATATTTTCTTGCAGCAGACCGCCTTTCAATACATCCCGGGCAATTTTACGCACAGCATCTACGATTTCGAGCCTTCCGCCATAGTTAAGGGCAAGATTAACAATGAGACCGGTATTGTTTTTGGTAGTTTCAATTACCCTTGATAAACTAATTCTAAGGGCGCTCGGTAATTCATCAATGCGCCCTATTATTTTCAAACGGATATTATATTTGAGGATATGCCTGTTGTCTTTTCTTAAGAAATCGGCCAATATTTTTAGTAACGCGCTGACTTCTTTTTTGGGGCGTTTCCAATTCTCGGTAGAAAAAGTGTACAGGGTAAGAATTTTAACCCCCAAGTCTTGCGATGCCTTTACGACTTTTTCGGCGGCCTTTATTCCCGCTCTATGCCCCACAATACGAGGCAGACCCCGACGCTCGGCCCAGCGACCGTTACCGTCCATAATAATGGCTATGTGATGCGGAAAATTATCCACCATAAAACCGGATTTAAAGCAAAAAACTTGCGCCTTATTTAAAATAGCTTAAATCTTCTGCTTGTCACTGTATTAAAGGCATTAGATTCTCCGGGGCGGGAGAATTTGTTTCCTGTATCGTAGTCGGGGTAGTCGGTAACGCCGGAACAGGAGGATTAATTAATTCTGCTTGAGCAGACCTTTCATCACCGGCCTTGCTCTCCATTAAGGAATTCAACTGGTTTTCTATTTTATTCCTGGATTCGGTTAAGCGCAATATTTCCTGCTGAAATTCTTTAATGGTATTTTTGGCCTCTTCGAGCTGCTGGGCTAAAATGTTATTTTCCTCTGCCTGAGCATTGAGTTTCTTTTCCAGGTCACTTAACTGTGCACCAATAAAATCTTTATCTTTCAAGGCCTGACTTAATTTATCTTCCAATTCTATTTTTTTGTTCTCGAGAATTACATAAGAACCATTTAGCCTAACAGCCCAGACCGCGGTAACGACGGCAATAACCGCTATAACAACTATTATGACCCGGTCATTCTTCATTCTCCGCCCTCCTTTCCCTGCTCAAGATATACAGGAATTTCTTTATCTTACTTCATAAGCAAATTATGTCCCAAGCACTTTTTAAGCCGGTATCCTGATTACTTTTTATCTAAAACAAAAAGTTTGTTTTCTGTCTGAACCTACGGAAACAAGCCTAATTTTTATATTCAATGACCTACCCAGATATTTGAGATATCCCTGGGCATTCTTAGGTAAATCACAGAAAGAGGTTACGCGCGACGTATCCTGAGCCCAACCTTCAAATTTCTCATAAACAGGTTTTCCTTCAAAGAGAACTCTCATATTCGCGGGAAATTGTTTAAATATTTTTCCTTTATACCTATATCCCGTACAAACCTTTATTTCTTTCATTTCATCCAGAACATCAAGTTTTGTTATCGCAATTTCATCAAACCCGTTTATTAGAATCGAATGCTTCACCAAAACGGCATCAAACCATCCGCATCTGCGCGGCCGGCCTGTGGTCGCTCCGAATTCTTTACCGCGCTGGCGTATTCTTTCCATAAGTCCGGATTTAAATTCGGTAGGAAAAGGCCCTTCTCCCACGCGGGTCGTATAGGCCTTGGCAATCCCTACTATTTTGTCTATGTGTTTAGGGCTTACACCCGTCCCTGTACAAACTCCTCCGACGGAGGCATTGGAGGCAGTTACATAAGGATAGGTTCCAAAATCCACATCTAAAAGGGTCCCCTGGGCACCTTCGAAGAGAATGCTTTTTTTATTAGTTATTGCCTCATTAAGAACCAATGTCGTATTGGTAATATACCTGCGCATCAGAGCGGCATAACCCAGATATTCTTCATAAATTTTCTTAAAAGAAAAACCCTTTAGGTTATACACTTTCTCAAGGAGTTCGTTTTTCTCGGAAAGATTCAATTTTAATTTATCCGCAAAAATCTCTTTATCCATGAGATCGGCCAGGCGTATTCCCACGCGGCCCAGTTTATCGGCATAGCAGGGACCGATGCCGCGGCCGGTAGTTCCGATTTTTCTTTTTCTTTCGCGCAATTCGTCAAGGACCTTGTGATAAGGAAAAATCACGTGGCTCTGATCACTTACCAAAAGATTAGAACCTATTTTGATGCCTTTTTTCTTTAGTCCATATATCTCTTCAAGTAATGCCTTCGGATCAACAACCACGCCGTTTCCGATGATGCAGATTTTCCCCTTGTGAAGTATTCCTGAGGGTATGAGGTGAAGCACAAAACGGTTATCGCCGATAACTATTGTATGCCCGGCATTGTTTCCTCCCTGATAGCGGACTACAAAATCGGCATCACGGCTAAGGTAATCGATAATTTTACCCTTACCCTCATCTCCCCATTGTGCTCCTACGACAACTATATTCATTAGTTATTAAGTTTCTTTAGTTATTTAGTTATTTAACTTACGGGCTCATGGTAAAAATCTTACGGGCAATTTCCGGATATTTAGCGATAAAGCGCAACTCATCGTCAACAAGTGCCTTCTGATTATGCACATTGGCATAACGAACCAGCTCAAGTACTTTTGCCGCTTCTTCATCGTCCTTGAAAGCCACTTCCAACTTTTCGTAGACGTTGCGGAAACCTTTGATTCCGCTATATTCTCCGGCAACAATCTGCCTTCCGGTTTCAATTATTTCCGGTTCTCCCCGGCCTAATTCTTCAAAATCGTAAAGTTCATAATTGCGTCTGTCCTTCAATGCCCCGTCAGCGTGAATCCCTGACTCGTGTGCAAAAGCGTTTGAACCCACTCCCGGCTGATTTATGGGAATCGGGATATCAAAGGCATAGGAAGCATATTTGCAAATCTTCCAGGCCATATTCAGTTTTATATTTTCATCCAACACATATTTATCGCTGAACCCGGCAGCATATTTAACGGCCAGGATTACGCTTACCAGATCTGCATTACCGGCGCGCTCTCCCATTCCGTTAAGGCAGGTATTGATATAGGCATCCACGCCTGAATCACAGGCCGCCTTCGCTCCGGCAAGAGAATTGGCCACAACCAGGCCCAAATCATTATGACAATGCACTTCTATGGGAAGCCTTACCTTATCGGCCAGCGCTTTTATGCGTTCGTATATAGTGAAGGGGTTATCGTAACCTAAAGTGTCGCAGTAACGTATTCTATCCGCTCCCGCCTCTTTTGCGGCAAGGGAAAATTCTATTAAATATTCCAGGCGCGTCCTCGAGGCATCTTCGGCATTAACGCCGATACATTTAGCTCCCAGTTTCTTTGCTTTCTTTGCGGCCTCCGTCATTTCTTTTATTATCGAGCTGTGATCCAACTTTCCCTTAAACTTATGGGTAATCATCTGGTCGGAAGTGGAAATCGAGAGATTAAGGTGTTCTATTGTGGGAATTTTATGAAATGTATTTTCTACGTCCTCAACCGTCGCCCTGAGCCATCCGCTTAAACGTATCGGTTTAAGCGCACCCATTCTGGCAAGCTCAAGATTGGCATTTAAGTAATTAGTCTCGTGGCGCGTAACCGGAAAACCAAACTCGGACTGAAACACGCCCATTTCGTTAAGATAGATGTTGAGCATCGTCTTCTCTAATTTTGAAAGACAGATCCGCGCAGTCTGCACACCGTCACGGTTGGTAACGTCAACTATATAAATCTTTGGTTTTTCTTTCATCTTTTCTCCTTTAATGATTGGACAGATTATGTAATCCGAAGGACGACATAAGCTATGACTTCATTTACAGTTTTATCAATTTTGCATCAAGGATATTCTCGGTTTCCTTGAACTGTTTCAAAACGCTCTCGGAAACAGGGCTATCCACGTTAAGCACGGTAATTGCCTTGCCTCCGGATTTTTCTCTGCCGAAAGTCATACCGGCTATATTAATATTATTCTTACCTAAAATTGTCCCGATATTGCCTACGACTCCGGGCTTATCCAGATTATGCAACAGGAGCATAAATCCCGAAGGGATAACTTCGACATAAAACTCATTTATCTTGACTATACGCGGAAATTTATTAGCCATAAGCGTTCCTAAAACAATATTTCTGGATTTATCCGTAATCACCTCTACCGAAACCAGGTTGGCAAAATCTTCCGCTTCGGTAGTTTTGGTTTCGCTTATTTTTATCCCGCGTTCTTTGGCAATCAGCGGAGCGTTGACAAAATTTACGGTTTCTTGCAAGATAGGGGTAAGCATCCCCTTAATCAGGGCTACCGTAAGCGGCTGGGTATCGGCACCAAGAATATCTCCGACATACCTGACCTTAACCTCCTTAATGTGCCCTTCCGAAATCTGAGTCTGTAGCGCTCCCAGCTTTTCTGTCAAATTAATAAACGGCCGGAGCAGATTTAAAAGCTGGGCCTCCACGCAGGGAAAATTGACCGCGTTACGAATCCCTCCGCCCAAAAGCGCATCCCTTACCTGCCTGGCAATATCGATTGATACGTTAATCTGGGCTTCTTCCGTCGATGCCCCTAAATGCGGGGTAACGATTATCTTTTCTAACCTTAATAAAGGGTTATCCCCCGGCGGTTCCTTTTCAAATACATCAATGGCTGCGCCCTGCACTATGCCCGCCTCTATTGCTTTGGCAAGCGCATTCTCATCAATAAGACCGCCCCGGGCACAGTTAATAATACGCACGCCCTTTTTCATCAATCCTAATTCCTTCTCCGAAATCATATTTTTTGTATCGTCGGTTAAAGGAACGTGCAGGGTAATATAATCCGCGTTTTTGAATAGATGCTTCAGTTCTACCAATTCCACGCCTAATTGCTTTGCCTTATCTTCGGGTAAATACGGGTCAAAAGTAATCACCTTCATTCCGAAGCTTAACGCGCGTTTTGCCACTTCTCTCCCGATCCTTCCCAACCCGACGATGCCTAAAACTTTACCATAAATCTCGACACCCAGGAATTTTTTGCGGTTCCACTCATTCTGCTTTAAAGAAGCGTTTGCCTGGGGAATATTCCTCGATAAAGCCAGAATCATACACATGGTATGCTCGGCTGTCGAAATGGTATTACCTTCGGGCGCATTCATGACGATTATTCCCTTCTTCGTCGCCGCATCTACATCAACATTGTCAAGCCCCACGCCCGCACGTCCTATGACCTTAAGCTTTGCCGCTTTTTCAATTATGGCAGGAGTAACCTTTGTTTCGCTTCTTACGAGTAAAGCGTCATAATCTTTAATAATTTCTTTTAGCGCATCTTCGGATTGTTTTAGTTTTACTTCAACCTCAAACTGTTTCTCTTCTTTTAAGATCTTTAATCCCTCATCGGCCAGGGGATCAGAAACCAGAATTTTCATCATATCTATTCCTCCCTTAATTCACAGTTTAATTTAATTTATTTCTATACTGCTTTTATACAAAACTCCTTCGTTATATAGGTACCCTTAAATAGATAAAGACAAACCAACCCCTATGCGCGGAATACCGACTGTCCGAGCCGTGGATAGTATACAATCCCGGTTACAAAGCACAACAATTCTACTTGTATCGGGGGGAAAATTCAAGAAAAATATAACTATAGCACCGATTGCCGGAAATGCTCCGAGATTCGCGGTTATTTTCTTCGATTTTCGTAACCTGGGTAAAATAGCGTCATGCTTAAAAGTAAAATATACTCTAACGCGTCCTGAAAAAATAGGCGGCGCATCTTGCGCCGCCTATCTGCAGCCACCCGCAAACAAAACCCTTGGATTAGAAAGTATCCTTCTGCTGGGTTACCAGCATTTCCATAAAGTTTTTAAGCCTTCTGCTGCGTGTAGGATGTCTGAGTTTTCTTAAAGCCTTTGCTTCAATTTGCCGTACACGTTCACGCGTAACTTTGAATACAGAACCAACCTCTTCAAGGGTACGAGAACAACCGTCTCCGATACCAAAGCGGTATTTTAATACTTTCTTTTCCCTCTCGGTCAGTGTTCCTAAAACCGAATCAAGCTGCTCCTTGAGCAGCGTATAGGCAGTAGCGTTAGCAGGAGAGACTGCGGTTTTATCCTCGATGAAATCTCCGAAATGCGTATCTCCTTCGTCTCCTATGGGGGTCTGCAGTGAGATGGGTTCCTGGGCAATTTTAAACACTCCCCTTACTTTATCTACCGGCATATACATTTCCTTTGCCAGTTCTTCAGGAGTAGGTTCCCTTCCTTTTTCCTGCACAATATTTCTGGAAACGCGAATAAGTTTATTTATAGTCTCGGTCATGTGCACCGGTATGCGTATGGTCCTCGATTGATCGGCAATGGCCCTCGTTATTGCCTGGCGTATCCACCAGGTGGCATAAGTCGAGAACTTATAACCTCTCTGGTATTCAAATTTGTCCACGGCACGCATCAGGCCGATATTCCCCTCTTGAATCAAATCCAGAAAAGAAAGCCCTTTATTGGTGTATCTCTTGGCAATGCTCACCACAAGGCGCAGGTTAGCCTCTACCAAAGATTTTTTGGTTTTGAGGTAACGCAACTCCTTGCGTTTGATATCAACCATTCTTGCCTTTATCTTTTCATAAGACTCTCCGAATTCGAGCTCATATTTTCTCTTCTGCCTCTCCAATTGCATAACAAGAGTCCTCTTGCGATTTTTCTTGAGAACCAAAACTTTGCGGTTTATCTTTTCAATCTCCTCGCAAATAACTTTCATCCTGTGGGATACTTCTTCTATTGCCGCAGGCGTAAGTTTTAAAGCAACGATGAGTTTATTTTTTTTATCCTTTTCCCTGCACGGTTTGAGCTTCTTAAGAAGCACAATCAGCCTCTTTATTGTCTCTTCATGTATAATCTCGGGGTCCTCGTCGATGAACTCCTCAAGGTTAAGCCTTCCTTCAATGACGGCATTTATTATGTCGAGAATTATCTGCTTGGAAATCCGGCAATCCAGGACGGACTTGCGATATATGTCTTCTGTTTCTTCTATCTTTTTGGCTAAGCTCAATTCTCCTTCGCGGGTAAGCAGAGGAATTTGGCCCATCTGCCTTAAATACATTCTCACCGGATCTTCCATAGGAAGCGGTTCGGGAGCCGCTTCCGCCTCCTCAACGACTTCGGGAGCCTCCTCTTCCTCGCGCAATTCCACGGTCTTGGGTTCTTTGACAGAATCAACGATTTCGATATTCTCGTTACCGAGAATGGTCAGTATTTCGTCTATCTGTTCGGAAGAAACAACGTCTTCGGGAATAATATTATTAACTTCATCATAGGTAAGATAGCCCTTACCCTTACCAAGGCTGAGAAGCTTCTTGATATTTTCCGAAGTATTTGTTTTCGGGTTAATCTCTTTCATAAAATATCTCCCTTAAATTTTCTGTTTAACTGACGCATTAAATTCCTTAAGAAGCTCTCCCACTCGCTGAAAATTGCCCTTTTTCTGTTCAACAGCAATTTCATCTTTAAGTATATGACAGAATCTACGCCGGTTATCTTCCTTTATTTTCTTTATACAATCATCAAATACAATATCACAATTATTCTCTAAGGCATCACCCAGCAGGAGTTTCGTCACGACCTGGTTTGTAGAATTATCTTCCATAGAATTAACTATCCTGGACGGTTCAAAAGCCTTCCCTTCATTGTCAAAGGTATAAAGAAGATTCACTACTTTCCTGACCTGAGGACTGAGAAAATCATTTTCGCTTAATGTTTTCTTAACTTTCTTTATAAAAGACTTCTCCTCAAGCATCAATTTAAGCAGCATGGTCTCCGCTTCCCTTACAGTATTACATAATAAAACAGGTGCTTTTGTCTCTTCTTTTTTTGTAATGCCGATTCTTATCCTTGGGCCATGGGAAATCTTTTTAAACTCAAGCCATACGCTTTCCTCGGCAACCTTAAGGCGCGAGGCAAGCTGTTTGACAAACTCGGAGCGTAAAACCATATTCTCTATTCTCGCAAGCGTGGGAAGCATTTCCTTTATCACTTCAAGTTTGCCGTCTAAATTATCAATATTAAAATTTCTGCTTAAGATATTTAACTTATATTCGAAAAGGTTTTCTGCTTTATTAAGCACGTTGTTAAATTCATCGCGGCCTTTGGTGTGAATAAATTTATCCGGGTCAAACCCTATGGGCAAAGTTATAAGTTTGACATCGAGGCCGGCCTCAAGCAGAATTTCAAGGCCTCTTAAAGAAGCAAGCTCGCCCGCCTTGTCGCCGTCATATACCACAACAACAGAAGGAGAAAATCTTTTTATGAGCCTGGCCTGTTCAATCGTCAATGCCGTACCGGAAGTCGCAACCACATTATTAAACCCGGCCTGAAAAAGCGAAATCAGGTCCATATATCCTTCAACTATAATTACAAATTTTTTCTCCCTGATTGCATCGCGGCTTAAATTCAGCCCGTAAAGAATCTCCCCTTTTTTATATACGGAGGTCTCGGGTGTATTTATATACTTGGGAAGCGAGCTATCCAGCACCCTGCCTCCGAAACCCATCACCCTGCCGCGAATATCAAAGATCGGATAAACCAGGCGGCCACGGAAAAAATCAAAATAGCCCTCGCGTTCCTGCCGGCGCATAATAAGCC
>JBFZAB010000040.1:0-8534 GCA_041309285.1 Candidatus Omnitrophota bacterium | reverse complement strand
CTTATACGGCGACCGTATCTGTGAGGTTGCCATATTAAGTTGTAACGGCATAGAGATAGAGCACGAATTCTCGAGTCTCATCAATCCTCGGATACCGGTTTCCCCCGGCGCATATGCAGTAAATCAGATAAGTGAAAATATGCTCAGGCGTGCACCTCTTTTCAGCGAGCTGGCTACGGATATCCTTAAGTTATTGAAAGACAGAATCATTGTCTGTCACAATGCCGGGTTTGATTTGGGTTTTTTAGAGCACGAATTGGCACAAATTGATATGGAATTGCCGCAAATTTCAGTGGTCGATACCTTAAGCCTTGCGCGCAGGTATTTTAATTTTTCCTCAAATAGCCTATCACATATAGCCGCCTGCCTGGGGATTTCCTTAAAAGGGAGCCATCGCGCGCTCAGCGATACCCGTACCATGCACAAGGTTCTGATGAATTTTGTGCAGGATTTGCCTAATAGAGGTGTGAACAGGATCGATGAAATATTTATTAACTGGAATACAAAGAAAGAGAACCGCGGATTGGGAGTAGAAAGGCGGGTAATATGAAAAAAGATAAAATGGTAATTGTGGATTTAAATTCTATGATTGAGTTTGCCAAATCAGGCATAGTAAGCAAAACCATCTTAGATTCCAAGGAAGTGCGTTACGTGTTGTTTTGTTTTGAAAAAGGACAGAAACTCAGTAAGCACGCAGCGCCTTTTGCGGCAGGTATACATGTTTTGCGCGGCGAGGGTAAATTTTTACTAGGGGAAAAGATATATAAAGGAACCGAGGGCAGATTCTTTCACATGCCTCCGGGGATGGTTCATGCGGTTAGTGCGGTCAAGGACTTGGTGTTTTTACTCTCGATGGTCAAGGCAAAATCTTAAAGCAAAGTAAAAAAGATGAAATCATATACCGAATATCTAAGCTTTAATACCAAGAATCGAATTGAACTGATTAATATTACGCCGAAAATTGAGGAGATACTTGAAAAAAGTGGTGTTAAGGAAGGTTTGTGTCTTGTGAATGCCATGCACATTACGGCAAGCGTTTTTATCAACGATGACGAAGACGGGCTTCATGAAGATTTCAAGGCCTGGCTTGAGCGCCTTGCCCCTTATGGAAAAGATAAATACTGCCATAATTTATCCGGAGAAGATAACGGAGACAGCCACCTGAAACGTACCGTTATGGGCAGAGAGGTGGTAGTAGCGGTAACAAGGGGAAAGTTAGATTTTGGCCCCTGGGAGCAGATTTTCTATGGAGAATTTGACGGAAAGAGAAATAAGAGAGTGCTGGTTAAGATAATTGGAGAATAACTCGATTAAATTCTAATTCCGTAATCCTAATGGTTCGACTGTGCTCACCATTAATTCGCCCCGTCTTTTGCATTCCGCAAGAATGCGGCGAGGCTCATTAAATAGGCTAAATATGGATGTAATAACAGCAATAAAGACAAGAAGGAGTATCAGGAGTTATTTAGATAAGCCGGTAGAGGAAGAAAAGCTAAAAAAAGTATTGGAAGCAGCCAGGCTTGCACCTTCTGCCAGTAACCGCCAGGAATGGCGCTATATCATTGTAAAAGATAAATCTACGCGGGAGAAACTTATGCAGGCAGCCAGGGGGCAAAAGTTTGTTGCTGAGGCGCCGATAATTTTAGCTGCCTGTGCCGTAACCGATAACCATCAAATGACCTGCGGCCAGCTATGTTACCCTATAGACGTGGCTATTTCTTTAGACCATTTAAGCCTGGCAGCTGTTGAGGAGGGGTTGGGAACCTGTTGGATTGGTGCATTTTATGAGGAGGAGGTTAAAAAGATTTTGGCTATACCTCCCGAGGTACACGTGGTAGAATTGATGACCTTGGGTTATCCTAAAACCATACCTACCCCTATACCGCGGAAAGATTTAAAGGAGATTACAAAATATGAGAAATGGATTGAGTGATTTTAAAGATGTCGGAATACTTGCAGCCAAAAGAGCCGGCAAGATTTTAAAAGATAATTTTGGAAAAGTTAAAAAAGTAAGCTTAAAAGGGAATCAACAGCTGGTAAGCAATGTGGATTTGGAGGCGGAAAAAGCCATCATTGAGACAATCAGCAGGAGCTTTCCCGATCATAGCATAATGTCTGAGGAAAATTCGCGCCTTAAGAAATCCGAATTCAGGTGGATTATCGATCCTCTGGATGGAACACATAACTTTATCAAGGGTATCCCGATATTTGGGACATCGATTGCCCTGGAGTATAGAAAAGAGGTTGTCCTGGGCATTCTTCTTTTTCCTTTGAGTAAACGCCTCTACTGGGCTGCCAAGGGTAATGGTACATATCTAAACGACAAGAAAATCCGTGTTTCTTCACGGCCTTTAGCAGAGGCAACCTGTGTTTATGACAGTTCGATAAGGCTTAATGTTTGTAATATGCTTCCCGTTCTGGGAAATCTGGCCAGGGAAGTTTTTAATCTGCGCATGTTTGGTTCAAGCGCCGAGCATTTAGCCTTAGTTGCCGAGGGTAAAATTGACCTGGATATTGAATTTAACGATAAGGCCTGGGATTTTGCCGCCGGGGCGTTGCTTGTCAAGGAAGCTGGAGGTGAATTTACCGATTTTAAAGGCAAGGTCTGGAGCGCGGATATGCCCAATTATGTTGCCTCCAACGGCATTATGCATCAAGAAGTACTTGGAATAATTAAGAACTCATTACCCGGGGCATAATTACCGCTTAAAAGAGAGGTAAAATAAATTTATGTTCATAAGATTTACCTCGGTTTTCTTCTTTCTTTCGCTTGCCGTCTCATTGCCCAGAAGCTTTTTCCTGATTTTTGGTGTTTGTCTGTTCATACCTTGACGAAACCCTGAAACTGTGTTATATCTGATGTAGGAATAAGTTATGATTCAACATATGGATATTTTGATGTTACAAGGAGAGGTTTAAAAATGAGAAAAAATTTTATTTTGGAAATTTTTTTAAGTCTTTGCATATCTTTATTATTTTTGTGTAATCCCGTAAGAGCGCAGGCAGTAGAGCTGGTGTATGATAATTTTAACGACGGAGTCCTTGGTCCGAATTTAGGTGGACAGGCAGGGGTAATGTCCCATGACGGCAGACATGATCCAGTTATTTCTTTCAACAGTCCCAACGCTTATGAAGGGGCAAGTGGATTAAAGGTTGAATATAATGTACCTTCAGGTCAATGGTCCGGATATTGGAGTAAATTATCATCCAGCCGTAATGTTACCAGTTATACCGATTTAAGAGTCTGGGTAAAGGGAAGTCTGGGAGGGGAAAAATTCAAAATTGAGTTAGCGGATAATTTGGGGAATAAACATTCAGTCCAGGTAGCAATTTGCTCTGGTTTTGAAAACGGAGCAACTACCGCATATCAGGAAGTTGTTATTCCTTTGGCCACATTTACCGGAGTAAATTTAACTAAACTTAAGGAAGTAAATATTGTATTTGACTGTACTCCCTATTCAGGGACCGTGTATATTGATAAAATTGTATTCTCCAATTTAACTTCTACGCCTTTGGTTCTGTCGGGCCTTATTTTGGATAGCTTCAACGATGGCTTAGGGCCAAATGAATTAGGCGGCGATTGCGGCACCATGGATCCCGAGCCGGCAGATTCCAGACAGACCATTACTGAGAACTATGTAAATGATTCTGGATTTACTCACGAAGGTTTAGGAGCGTTAAAAATAGATTATAACCGTGGTAATGATTGGGTAGGATACTGGTCTTATATGAAAAAAGACAGATCTGCCTACGATCTATCTAGTTTTACCGATATACGCATCAATGTCCGTTCTAATTCTGGAAGCGAGAAGTTTAAAGTCGAATTAGAGGATAGTGCAGGTAACAAGAGTTCCGTAGATATTACTGCAGCTTCAGGATTTTTCGGCGGAGTGCCTAGTTCAGAATATCATGAAGCAATATTGCCATTAGTTCTTTTTGTAGGAGTTAATCCTTCCCTCTTAAAACAGGTAAATATTATTTTTGACCAGCAGCCTCAAATAGGTACAGTTTTCTTGGATTATATTAGGTTTACAAATTTAACTCCGCCGCCAACACCCATCCCGGGTTTAATTTATGACGATTTCAATGATGGAATCCTTGGGCCTAATTTATCCGGAAGAGCTGATGTTACCTCTTCTTTTCCTGATTTGCGGCCAACTATATTCTTTAACGGACAAAATGCCTACGAGGGAACTAATGCCCTGGAGATTGACTATAGTGTACCCGGAGATGGACGTTGGGCGTCCTACTGGAGCAGACCGAACACGTCTATTAATGTATCGGGTTATACCGACCTTAGGCTTTGGATAAAGGGAGCAGCGGGGGGTGAGAAATTTAAGGTGGAATTAGTTGATACGGCATGGCATGGAGTTTACATTACGCTTTGCCCGGGATTTGAAAACGGTGCGACTAATTCATATCAAGAGGCAGTAATTCCCTTATCTGCCTTTGCCGGGGCCAATCTTAATAATGTAGCTGGGATAAACGTTGTTTTTGACCGTTCGCCTTATTCAGGTATTGTATATATAGATACGATTAGATTTACTTCCCTAAGTCCGGAATATCCGAAACCGGACGGTCTTATAGTTGATTGTTTTAATAACGGGACGTTCATTAATGAATTTGGCGGAAGCTCAGGAATTATGAACGCAGATGCAGCGGCTACAATTACTACCCAATATGACACTTTAAATAAATATGAAGGATTGGCAGGACTAAAATTGACTTACAACCGTGCCTCATCCTGGGTGGGCTACTGGACATTTATGACCCCGGCGGGAGAGAGCGATACGTTCGGCCGAGACGTTTCGGCATATAAAGATTTGAAAGTGTGGGTTAAGGGTGCGGCGGGCGGGGAGAATTTTAAAATAGAATTAAAAGATGCAAACAATAACAAAGTCCAATCCCGGGTGTTAACCGCAGGTAGTGCATTTGAAGAAAAGGTTATCCCTTTAAGCGATTTTTCCGGGATTGACCTAGCATACCTAAAACAGATCAGTTTAATTTTTGATCAGGCTCCCAGTGCCGGAACCATATATTTAGATTGCATCCGGCTTACCGGAAATACCCATGAAAATCAGCCGCCGCAGGCTACCATTGATTCAATTACTACCGAGCCTAAAATACCATTTCCTCCCGATCCTATAGTACAGGGCCAGCCTATACTGTTCCTTGGTCACGGAACCGATTCAGACGGCACAGTAGTTGCCTATAACTGGCGTTCTTCGATTGACGAAGAGCTAGATACTCAGAGCGGTTTTACCAAAGGAGACTTATCCGTAGGTACGCATACAATATATTTTAAAGTCCAGGATAATGATGGGCTATGGTCGGAAGAGGTTTCCAGAATTTTAGTCATTAATGCGCCAAATCCCGGTCCAACCTTGATAAAAGGTAAGGTTATCGACAAGCTCACCGGAAAACCAATAGAGGAGGCAAAGGTTGAGATAGGCCCGAATTTAGCCTCCCAGTATAGTTTTGACCCTATTGCTATAATTTTTACCGATGCCCAGGGAGATTATGAGACAGAGATGGAGCCTGACCATTCTTATTTAATCCGGGTAACTAAGAAAGGGTATATATTAGAAACAGATGTAGCCGTTAATATAGTTGCAGGAGAAACAACTGTGGTGAATTTTCAACTGCAGCCCGAACCAAATCCCAACCAGCCGCCTCAGGCTGCCGTTAATTCCATTACGCCCAATCCTGCGATTTCCGGTCAGGCTGTTACCTTTGCCGGCAGTGGAACTGATTCTGATGGCACAGTTGCAGGCTACAACTGGCGTTCATCTTTGGACGGACAATTAAGTACCCAGGCAAGTTTTAGCAAGAATAATCTATCTGTAGGAACTCATACAATCTATTTCAAAGTGCAGGATGATGATGGCGTCTGGTCGGATGAAACAAATCGAGTCCTGGTAATAAATTCCGTCTCTACAAATAAACTGCCAATACTCAGAGTCCGGGCTTCGCCACGTAGCGGAAGAGGTCCTCTTTCTGTAAGATTTTACTCACGTGGTTCCTATGACCCGGATGGTCGAATCGTTTCTTACCGGTGGGATTTTGGGGACGGAAAGAGTTCCCATCTTGCCAATCCTAAACATATATATACAAATAATAAAAGAACAAAAACTTATTTTGCAACCCTAACCGTTACTGATAATAAAGGTGGAAGTAAAATTTCATCCCGCTTAAGAATAAGAGTATATCCTAAAAAGCGTTAGTTAAATTGTTTATTTTAAAATTCTTGGCCTGCGTTTTCCTGCTATAAACTCTTACAGAAATTGTTTGCAATTTTATCCCCTCTATGTTATAAAATAAACAGATTATCCCTGCCTTGTGCGTGATTTCAAGATGATAAACTTTGAGCCAACACCGACAAAAAGGGAGCCTCACAGTTTATCCCGGCCGTGGTCGAGATAACAAGGCGCCCACCTGGACAACCAGGTTCAAAGTCTATCATCTACACGGCATAGGCGGGGATTTCTATCCGCGGATTCGCATAGATTTTTAAAAAGGTGCACAAGAGATACGCGAGATCGCAGTACAGGTAATGAGTAGCTCTATGATATAAAAAGATGAATCTGTTTGAGAAAGAAGAAAAGCCTGAGGATTTAAAAGACGCTCCCTTAGCTATAAGGATGCGGCCGGCGACGCTGGAGGAGTTTTCCGGACAGAAACACATCCTCGGGGAAGGCAAACTTCTCTACAGGGCAATCAAGGCAAGCAGAATTTCCTCGCTCATACTCTACGGCCCTCCGGGTTGTGGTAAAACCGCCCTAGCCTATCTAATCAGTAAAGTTACCGATGCGCGTTTTACATCAATTAATGCCACGGTATCAAATGTCGAAGAACTAAGACAAAGTATACTCGAGGCCAAAAGGCATAAAGAACTGCACCAGAAAAAAACCATCCTCTTTATCGACGAGATTCATCGATTCAATAAGGTGCAGCAGGATGTATTAATGCCGGACATAGAAAAGGGTAATCCTATTCTTATCGGGGCAACCACGCATAATCCTTTTTTCTCTCTCGTTTCTCCGCTATTATCGCGTTCCCTGGTCTGCCAGCTTAATCCCTTAGGTGAGGCCGATATCCTTAAAATTCTTAACAGGGCGATAACGGATAAGGGAAACGGGTTGGGTAATTTAGCACTTAATGTTGATGCTCAGGCACTAAATCATCTGGCGAAGATTTGTGATGGCGATGCCAGAAGGGCGCTTAATGCCCTGGAAATTGGGGCGATGACTACACTTACTGGTAAAGACGGGAAAATAAATTTTAACCTAAAGGTAGCGGAAGATTCCATACAGAAGAAAGCAGTTGTTTATGATAAAGACGAAGATGGACATTATGATACCATCTCGGCGTTTATCAAGTCGATGCGTGGTTCTGATCCCGACGCGGCTTTATACTGGCTTGCCAAAATGCTCTATGCGGGAGAGGACCCGCGTTTTGTTGCCCGTCGTATCCTTATCTGTGCCGCGGAGGATGTAGGAAATGCTGACCCCCAGGCGTTAGTCATTGCTGCCTCCTGTTTTCAGGCAGTAGAATTTTTAGGCATGCCCGAATGCCGCATACCGCTTGCCCAGGCAACCGTCTATATTGCCAGCGCTCCCAAATCCAATGCCGCATATCTGGGGATTGAAGAGGCGATGGCCGATGTGGAGAAAGAAACAACCCAAAGCGTGCCGGACGATTTACGCGATACCAATTATTCGGGAGCCCAAAAATTGGGACACGGGAAAGAATACAAATACCCGCATGATTATAAAGGTGGCTTTGTGAAACAGGACTATATACCCAAGAAGAAGCAATATTACCGACCGAAAGATTCAGGATATGAAAAAGAGATAAAAGAAAGATTAAATAAACTTAAGGACTGATTCCCCGGGGGAAATATCTGTTCCTTGCCGTTACGCTTGACGGGCAAGGATTTTTATTTTATAATACTTATCTCCGGAAGGTAAAACTAATTCCTTAAAACTTTCGTGGTGAAAATATGAATATAGCGGTATTGTGTTCGGGAAACGGGTCAAACCTCAAGGCGATAATTGATGCCGTAAAATGCGGTGAGATTAAAGCGGATATTTCCATAGTTATTTCAGATAATATCGATGCCTATGCCCTGGTGCGCGCAAAAGACGCTGGCATTGAGGCGGTAGTTATTGATCCTAAAATATTTAGAAAGAGAGAAGATTTTGACCGTGAGGTAATAAAATATCTGGAGAGAAAAAAAGTCGGGCTTGTGTGCCTGGCGGGTTTTATGCGTCTGCTCAGTCCGTTCTTTATTGAAAAATATAAAAATAAAATCTTAAATATTCATCCGGCTCTGCTTCCGTCTTTTAAAGGAACAAAGGGGATTAGTGATGCTTTGGAATATGGCGTAAAGGTTACGGGTCCTACCGTGCACTTTGTCGATGATAAACTTGACCATGGTCCGATTATCCTGCAGGCGGTGGTAGAAATAAAAGATTCCGACAACGAGGAATCTCTTGCCGAGCGGGTTCACCAGGAGGAGCATAAAATTTATC
>JBFZAB010000039.1:0-5188 GCA_041309285.1 Candidatus Omnitrophota bacterium | reverse complement strand
GGACATATGCTTACCCACCTTTTTGCCCTGGGGATGAGCTTGTTCGCTGTAATTTTAGCCGCGCGCCCCGCGACAAAAGAGAAAACCTACGGTTTCTACCGTGCCGAAGTTTTGGTCGCTTTTGTTAACGGCATATTCCTTATATTTATTACCGCTTATTTAGTCTACAGAGCGATTTTGAGACTGCGTCACCCCACGAGCGTCGATATTAAAGAGATGCTTTTTATTGCCCTTATCGGCCTTGTTGCAAACACGATAAGCATATTTCTCCTCGGGGGATTTAAAAGAAAAGACTTAAATATCCGCAGCGCATTTCTTCATGTCTTAGGAGATACATTTTCTTCCGTTGCTATAGTCATCGGCGGCCTGGTTATGTATCATACCAAAAACTATCTGATAGACCCCCTGCTTACAATTTTAATAAGTGTCTTGATTCTTGTCTGGGCGATAAAGCTGCTCCGGGATTCGGGCAACATATTACTGGAGGCTGCCCCGGAAGGTATAGATATACTTGATGTTGCCCGGGCGATAAAAGAGGAGATTAAAGAGATAAAAGAATTGCGCCACCTGCATATCTGGGTGATTACCTCGCATATGTATGCCCTGACGGCGCATGCGGTGGTGGACGATTGCCAGGTTTCTGACTGCCAAAAATTGCTTGGTCGGATAAACAGTATCGTTAAGGCAAAGTTTAATATAGATCATACAAATATCCAGTTTGAATCTTTGAATCACCAGGCATAAAAATTATTTGACTAGTTAAAGAATTTAGGTTATAATACCCGTAATAAAGCTAAAAACACGCTGTTAGTCTATTTACCCTATCTTGGAAAGTAAACGGTTTAGGGGAGAGAATACTGCTCCCCTTTTTAGTCGCAAAAAATGGAAAAATTCTTAAAAGAAATTCGTATTCATGCCCGCGCAGGACAAGGCGCAATAACCACCGCTGCCCTTTTAGGCGAGGCTTTTTTCGAAGAGGATAAATTTGCCTATGCCTTTCCTCACTTCGGTGCTGCACGCATGGGTGCCCCGATGAATGCCTTTGTACGCATATCGGATAAGCCGGTACGCCTGCGCAGCCAGGTGTATGAGCCGGATTTTATAATTGTAGTGGATGCGACACTGATGCGCGGTTTTGATGTATTTAAAGGATTAAAGCCAAAGGGTATTGCCCTTATAAATACTCAGGAAGAAATAATTCTCCCCAAACTGAAAGAGGAAAGTAAAGCTTATTTCGTTCCTGCAAACAAAATTGCTCAGGAGGTTTTAGGGCGGCCTTTGGGTAATACCGCTCTTTTGGGAGCCTTTTGTGCCGCAAGCGGCCTGATAAAATTAGAATCTTTAAATAAAGCGATAAAAAATCGTTTTTCGGGTAAAGTTGCCGAGCAGAATATAGAATCTGCTAAACGCGGGTATAGTTGTATAAATAAATAAAAAAATGATAAAACACCTGATCAGCAAGCCATCGTCGTCAAGAAACAATAAGACCGGTTCCTGGAGAATCGAGAAAAAACCCAAATTCCTCCAGAAGAACTGTATTGCCTGTAAGATGTGCGTTATGATTTGTCCTGAGGGTTGTATTGATGGAGAAGGTAAAAACGCATTCAAGTGTGACTATGCTTATTGTAAGGGTTGCGGCCTATGCGCCGTGGTATGCCCTAAGGCGGATATCGAGATGGTTCCCGAGAGTCAGGATATAACAAAGTAATATTATATGAAAGCATATTTAGAAAGTTCAGATGCAATTGCTAAAACCGTAGCTTTGTGCCGTCCGGGAGTAATCTCTGCCTACCCTATTACTCCTCAGACCCACATTGTCGAGGGGCTTGCCTCGATGGTGGCGGACGGGGAACTAAATGCGGAATTTGTAAACGTGGAATCGGAACACTCTGCAGCTTCCTGCTGTTTGGGGGCATCTGCTGCCGGGGTAAGAAGCTATACCTCGACCAGCTCTCAGGGCCTCCTCTATATGGCAGAGGTTATTTTTAATATTGCGGGTGTACGGCTTCCCGTTGTCCTTACTTGCGCCAATCGCGCAATATCGGCGCCGATAAATATCTGGAATGACCACCAGGATTCTATTACCGTCAGGGATTCCGGATGGATCCAGCTTTATGCCGAGACTCTTCAAGAGGCGGTAGATTTGCACATTCAGGGATACCGTCTAGCCGAAGATAAACGCGTACTGCTTCCGGTAATGGTTTGCGTTGACGGCTATATTTTGACCCACGGTTACGAAGTTGTAGATATCCCTTCCCAAGAATTGGTGGATAAATTTATTCCTCCCCTTGAGCTCGAACATAAACTGGACGTAAATAATCCCTTGTCTTTAGGGGTATTGGTGGGTCCGGACTATTATATGGAAACCCGCTATGCCCTTCAAAAAACCCTTGACGATTGCCTTAAAATTATTCCCGATATAAGTACCGAATTTTCAAAAACCTTCGGCCGAAATACAGGAGGGCTTATTGAGGGTTATCGCCTTGAGGATGCCGAGAAAGTGATTGTGGCTATGGGTTCGGTGGTGGGAACAATAAAGGAAACGGTAGACGATTTAAGAGACAAGGGCGAAAAAGTGGGAATATTGAAGATTATTACCTACCGGCCTTTTCCCGCGGAAGATATATATATGGCATTGAAAGATAAAAAGGAAATAGCCGTCTTAGAAAAAGCAGTTTCTTTAGGTAGTTTCGGTCCGCTGTATACGGAACTCAAATCTTTGTTTCAAGGCAGAAAAGAAATTCCCAAAATAAGCGGGTTTGTTATCGGTTTGGGAGGCAGGGATATTACCAAAAATTCCGTGCAGGCTGTATTCCAAAAATTATTGGGGAAACAAACTGACTGTGAGTTTATTGATTTGAAAATCGAATGAAGACACAATCCGCCGCAGAGTTTTGGCGGATGTTTGTCTAAATTTGACCCAGCACTAATTTTCTACTTGTGCCTTGCATCTATGAAAAATTAGTGCTGGATTAATTCGCACAAACATAGTAAAAAATGAAGGAGATCGATTTACGCTGCCTTTTGACAGCGTAAATCGAGCACTCATTAAATGTATAAACCATTATTAAATCCGGGGCACACCGCATGTTCAGGTTGTGGGCAATCGCTTGCGGCAAGACTTGTTGCTGACATTGCCGGACCGAATCTAATCATTGCCAATAATACCGGCTGTCTGGAGGTTTTTTCTACCGCTTACCCTGAGACTGCCTGGGCCGTTCCCTTTGTGCACTCGCTTTTTGAAAATTCCGCGGCCGTTGCTTCAGGAGTTGAGGCGGCATTAAAACATTTAGGCAAGGCGGACAGCATTAATATAATTGCACAGGGGGGAGATGGTGGTACCGCCGATATAGGCCTTCAGGCGCTTTCCGGCATGTGGGAAAGAGGGCACAATATTCTCTATGTCTGCTACGATAATGAGGCCTATATGAATACGGGAGTGCAGCGTTCCGGGCTTACTCCTCTTGATACCAATACTACCACCAGTCCCGTAGGGAAAAAATCCTTCGGAAATATCCGTCCTAAGAAAAATCTGATTGAAATTGCCGTAGCCCACGGCATTGTTTATGCAGCGACGGCAAGCGCCGGATATCCGCGGGATATACAGAAGAAAGTTAAGAAGGCAATATCTCTCAAAGGCCCAAAATTCCTGCATATTCATGTGCCCTGTCCCCTGGGTTGGCGGTATGACCCCCGGCTTACTTATGATGTGGCAAGGCTTGCGGTTGAGACGGGACTTTTCCCGATTATCGAATATGAAAACGGAAAATTGACTTCAGTTTTTACGGTAAAAGAATTAAAACCCGTAGAAGAATATTTAAAACTACAGGCAAGGTTTAAACATCTGCTTGGCCCGGATGCAGTGAATGAACTTGAACGCATAAGAGAAATTGCCCGGACGAATGTTGATAAATATGGTATAGTCCAGAAGTAATTTTGGGATTAATTCGTCCCGACGTATCGTCGGGGCTCATCAAAGGAGAATTTAAGAAATGATTTTTCAGGACTTATCCGAGCTTTATCTGAATATGGCCGATGCCGTAACCGTAATTAAAGGTAGGCTGAAAATTAAAGACGCCGGCCTGATAGAAACTAAATTTATTGATGAACTGGTGGAAAACCTGGCATTAAGCACAAATCAGGAAATAAAAGATAAAGCTTTTGAAATAATCTGGACATCTGCCCAGGAATTAGGCATACAACCTTTCTCAATACAAAAATTTTATGAAGCGAGAGGAAGGGGAAAATTAAATGGTTTTACCGTACCGGCCATAAATTTAAGAGGGCTTACTTACGACCTGTCCCGCGCGATATTTAAAACCGCGCTAAAGCTCAATGCCGGTGCTTTTATTTTTGAAATTGCCCGTTCCGAGATGGGTTATACCGCTCAAAAGCCGCAGGAGTATACCGGAGTTTGTCTTGCCGCGGCAATCAAAGAAGGTTATCGCGGCCCGGTTTTTATCCAGGGCGACCATTTCCAGGTTAATGCCAAAAAATATAAGGAAAACCCCGATAAAGAAATTCAGGGATTAAAGGATTTGATTTTTGATGCCGTAACCCACGGCTTCTATAATATCGATATCGACAGCTCAACTTTGGTTGAATTGGATAAGCCGAGTGTAAAAGAAGAGCAGTTTCTGAATTTTAAGATTGCTGCCGAGATGACTAAATATATCCGCGAAATCCAGCCTAAGGGTGTAGATGTATCCGTGGGGGCAGAGATTGGTGAGGTAGGCGGCAAGAATTCAACTCCCGAGGAACTTAATGCCTTTATGGAAGGCTACCTCGAGACCGCCGGCGAAATTAAAGGGATAAGCAAAATAAGTGTTCAGACCGGAACCAGCCACGGCGGGGTAGTTTTACCTGACGGCTCAGTGGCCAAGGTAAAACTTGACTTTGATACCCTTAAAAACCTTTCCGAGCTTGCCCGCAAGAAATACCGCATGTGCGGTGCCGTGCAGCACGGAGCCTCTACTTTACCGGCAGAGGCATTTCATAAGTTTCCCGAAACCGAAACTGCCGAGGTGCACCTGGCTACGGAATTTCAGAATATGATTTTTGAATCACCCGCTTTTCCTCACGATTTGAAAGAAAAAATATACGCCTGGATTAAAGAAAATCTGGCAGCAGAAAGAGAACAAGGTCAAACCGATGAACAATTCTACTACAAGACCCGTAAAAAGGCATT
>JBFZAB010000038.1:0-2861 GCA_041309285.1 Candidatus Omnitrophota bacterium | reverse complement strand
GGCTATTTTGGATTGTATTATCGTATATCCTGCGCCAAGGGGATCTCTGTTGGGATCTAAAAACACCAACAGCCGTTCTTTTTGATAGTCCTTTAATATGAACCAGAATAACGGAATGAGTGTTGCCCCTGTTATTATCAACCCCATAATGTGTTTCATTCTTATCTTCGCGGATATGATCATGGCAATAAAAATCGGTACAAGAATCAAAGCTGAACCCAGGTCAGGCTGCTGGAATATAAGGAATGCATAAATAACCAGGAGTACTGCAGCCGTTAGCACTGTCTTAAGCTTATAAAGAGATTCGCGGCTTCTGATGAATAATCTTGATAAAACAAGTATTAGGCTAAGTTTGGCAAATTCGGAAGGCTGGAAATTTAAGCCCATTATTCTAAGCCATCTTTGCGCGCCGGCGATAATTGGGCCCAGCATAATTAACATCGCCAGAAGCACGAGGATTATTATATAAAACAAGAAACTGAAATCAAGGAATCTTTGATAGCCGAAAGCAAAGCTTAGCATAAAAGCCAATACGGATACGCCCATCCAGAGCAGCTGTTTTGTCATAAGACTATCGGCGGACACATTCGTTCCGTGGCCGGTAACGCTGTATATGGAGATAAGCCCGATCATAAAGAGGGCCAAAGCTATAAATAAAAGCTTAAGGTCGAAGTATTTTAGTTTCATCGATAGTTTAAAACCTCTTCTTTTAGGCTTGTGAAGAATTGTTGACAGATGTTTGCGGTTTCAACCCCGCCGTGTCCGCCGTATTCCAAGAATATAACAAAAGACAATTTTGGATTTTCGTAGGGAAGAAAACCGGAAATCCATGCATGTGTATTTCCTTTGGTGGTTTGTACGGTTGCCGTTTTAGCCGCTATATCCAACCCTTCTACTCTTGCCCGATTTCCTGTTCCGCCTACACTATTGACTACATGAAACATGCCTTCCCGCAATAAATTTAAGGTTTCGCTTCCTATGCCGGAGTACTCTCTGCGATTCTCTTTGACAGGCATTCCCGCGATATTCTGCAGTATGTACGGCTTGACAAGGAATCCTCCGTTTCCGATACAAGAGACAAGGCGCAATATTTGGATAGGGCTTGCCAATATAAAACCCTGGCCTATGGACATATTTAATGTGTCGCCGTCAAACCATTTCTCTTTATATGTTGAATTTTTCCATGCAGGATTTGGGATTAGGCCTGCAGCTTCTCCTTCAAAGCCTATCCCAGAGTATTCTCCCAGACCCAATATTCTGGCATAATCACAGATTTTTTCCGGTCCGACCTTGAGTCCTAATTTATAAAAGAAGATATTGCAAGAATGCGTTATTGCTTCAACAATGCTTTGATTGCCATGGCCATTTTCTTCCCAGCAGTCGAATTCCTTGTTACCGATAAACAATTTTCCTTCGCAAGTATACTTGCTGTATTCGTTGATTTTCTTGCTCTCCAGCCCGGCGATAGCTGTAACAAGTTTGAATATGGAGCCGGGAGAAAAATTTGCCGATACGGCCCTGTTTAGAAGAGGCGAGTTTGTGGAATTCAGAAGAGATCGCATCTCCCTGCTATTTCCCGATACAAATAAATTAGGATTAAAAGAAGGAGAGCTTTCTGTAACAAGCATTTTCCCGTCTTTTATATCCATCACTAATATTACCCCGCGACGTCCGGAAAGTAATTGACGTGCTTTTTCCTGCCATTCGGCGTCAATCGTTAACCCTATGTCTTTACCGGGAACGGATTTTTTCTCTCCCAATATGCGGACAGAGTTTCCGCGGTTATCCACTTCTATCTGTTTGCCCCCCGGGGTTCCCCTCAGGTAAAGGTCAAAATTTTTTTCTATCCCGCTTTTTCCTACCGTATTTTTGATTCCGTATCCGTACGGTTTTAATTTATCCAGTTCCCGCATGTTTATTTCGCTTAAGTACCCGATCAGATGAGCCCCCGCTTCTTCAAAAGGGTAAATTCTCCGGTAATTAGCCTGTACTTCAATCCCGCCGAGATTCGGCCTTAACTCCTCTATCTTAAACATTTTTTCAAGAGGGATGTTTTTGACCAGAGTTACGGGGGCAAATGGTGCCGTATAATTGGTGTGGTAGGTTTTTTGTAATTTATCAGCCGGTATATTTAAAATTTTTTCTAGATTTATTAAGGCCGATTTATTGTTATTCAGCTCCTGAGGAATGGCAATTACGTCATAACTCATAAAATTTGTGGCAATTTTTCTCCCCCTTGCGTCAAGTATATCCCCTCTTTCGGGTATTGACGGAAGAATTCTTATCCTGTTTTTATTGCTCAGGTGAGAAAAATATTGAACTTTTATTATCTGGTGATACCACAAAACAACAACCAGTATCAAGAGACAAATACGAAAAAGTTTATCTAATAGGTAAAGCCTCATTTTATTATCCTCGATAACACCTTAAATAGAACCGGAACCAGAAAAAAATTGATTATGCTTCTAGGCAGAATTGACTCTTTAAAATATGAACCAAGTTCGGGCATTTTGTTTAAAAAAAAGCCATAGAATATTACAAGGCAGGATAGCATAAAAGATGTCATTATTAATCCATAAAGCATGTGTATAAAAATATTGTCCTTTAGTATTTTTTTTGATGATGAATTTACAAAAGCCGAAGAGGCGGTAAAAATTAAAGTATAAAGCCCGAATGGAGATGAGCTGAGTGTATCCTTTAGTATGCCTGCGAATATGGCCAAAGGTAGAGATGTTTTATGTTTGTAAAACAGGCTGAAATAAATAACTATTCCTATAAGCAGTTCTATTTTTTTCCCAAATACGGTTATTTGTTGTAATATATTTTGTTCGGCTAAGACCACCAGAGATACGATTATATAT
>JBFZAB010000037.1:0-2653 GCA_041309285.1 Candidatus Omnitrophota bacterium | reverse complement strand
GTCAAACAATGTGGAAAGCGGTTGATTTAGTAGCGGCGGGTAATATTTATCATCCTATTAAGGATGTATTAGAGACGTATAAATGGGACGGAACTCCCAGAATAGATACCTGGTTAATGACATATTGCGGTGCGAAAGATACACCTCTTACCCGGCAAATAGGCCGCAAAGTATTGTGCGCTATGATAGCGAGAGTTTATAATCCCGGATGCAAATTTGACTATGTATTAGTTTTAGAAGGTGTTCAGGGTATAGGTAAAAGCACTACATGCGAAATACTGGGCGGTGAATGGTTTGGGGATGCGCCGATAGACCCAAAAGATAAAGATTGTATCCCGTATCTACATTCTAAATGGGTAATTGAATTATCCGAAATGATTACAACCCGTAAAACAGAAGCGGATAGATTAAAGAATTTTATATCGCGCCGGGAAGATGATGTCAGATTGCCTTATGCTAGAGCAAACAAGCGTTTTCCCCGGCAATGTGTATTTATAGGCACTATTAACCCGGATGATATAGGGTATCTAAACGATACCACAGGAAACAGAAGATTCTGGCCGGTGTATTGTAATTCGTTCGATCTCGAAGGGCTTAAAAGGGACAGAGAACAATTACTGGCCGAAGCCAGAGAGATATATAAAAAAGGAGAAAGTCTTACATTGCCTATTAAATTAGTGAAAGAGGCTGAAAAAGAAGCCGCGCAAAGACTAGCTGAAGATCCGTGGCAGAATATAATAGAGGAATGGATAGCGAGTAATCCAGGAGAGGATACTCTTACGACTCAACATATTTATAGAAATGTATTGTTTGGCACTCTTCAGGGAATGAACACGGGCCATCAAAGAAGAATTGCTATAGCACTCAAGAATTTAGGATGGGTTAAACGTAGACGTGAAGAAGGCAGTGTATATGTAAAACTCGTTAGGATAGAAAATGAAAATAATTAAAGATACTTATGAACAACTATATGATTTTCAAAAAACGGGCGTGGACTTCCTTTCTAAAGCGCGCTCTGCGCTCCTGGCTGACGATGTCGGTACAGGTAAGACTGCCCAGGGAATCCACGCCTGTCAACAAGTAGGCGCGAGAAGTATACTTGTAATATGTTCAGCGAGTATTAAGTATAATTGGAAAAAAGAAGCGGTGAAATGGGGGTATGATGAACGAGACATACATATACTCGACGACAAAAACATTGAAGCCATGCCGGGGAAAGGACTGTTTATCATTAACTATGACCTCTGCTGGAGAAAACGATATATTCGACATCTTCTTCGACGGAAATTTGATGTCCTCATTTGTGACGAGGCACATTATCTCAAAAACCATAAGGCTAAACGTGCTAAGGCAGTGTGGCTGCATAACGGATACGCAGATATTGCACTTTACAGATGGATGATGACGGCAACACCGGTACTGAACCGGCCCGTGGAATTACACGCAATGTTAAGTAAACTCTGCCCGGAACGGCTGGGCGGGTATTTAAACTATATAGCCTATACAAAGAGGTATTGCGATGGGAAAGACGGAAAATGGGGATATGAAGCGACGGGAGCGGAGAATCTCGAAGAACTCGCTGGGAGACTTAACGGATTTATGCTCAGAAGAACAAGAGATGTTCTTCCGGACAAGACATTACAAAAACTGTATATGCCCTTTAGCAAGGAAATTGAAAAGTATTTATTTAAAGGAGCGGAAACTGATTCTATCAGACGTAAAATTGGACTTGGTAAAGTTTTGCCGAGCGCTGAACATATCAAGAATATATTGGAGTCTGAAAATAAGATTGTTATTTTTGCGTATCATACAGACGTTATTATCGGTTTGGAAGAAGAATTAAAAGAGTATAATCCGGTCGTACTTCGGGGAGCTACACCTATCAAAGACAGACAGAAAGTAATAGATAGATTTATTGAGGACCCGGATTGCAGGGTGTTTATCGGACAGATTCAGGCGGCCGGTGAAGGCATAGATGGTCTTCAAAAAGTTGCAAGTATGGCTGTGTTTGTAGAAATAGCCCATACTCCCGGAATAGTAAAACAGGCCATAGGGCGCTTATATAGGGAAGGTCAAACGCGGCCGTGTCTATTTCAATTTTTATTGGTTGAAGGAACAATAGACGAACAGATATTAAATAGTACCATTTTTAAAGATAAGAACATAAAAACAATATTAAAAGATGAAAAACTAGGACTAGATTTTTCACAAAAAACCAACAAGGAGGAAAAAATGAGTATGGAACAAGAACTAAAAAGGATAGCGGATGCGTTAGAAAAATTAGTTTCATTACAGGAAAACATGATGGAAGTGGAAACACCGGTTAAAGTGACAACAGCCGATACTACTGAAAAAGTAGAAGCACTTCCACCAAAAACAGAAGTAAAAAAGAAAGTGGTAAAAAAAGAAATTAAAACGGAACTTACAAAAGAAGAGTATACTAAACTGATGCGGGAAGCGGCTAATAAGATTAGCGCGTTTAGCGGAGACCCGGCAAAAACAAATGAATTGTTTGCTAAATTACAAACTATATTTAAGACGGACTTTCCCGCTAACGAACATGTATTTGATGTAGCACCCGAAAACTATGTTGCTGTTAGTAAATTGGTAGCGGATTTCTTGAAAAAGGAGGGAATAGAATAATGGCTCATAC
>JBFZAB010000036.1:0-3052 GCA_041309285.1 Candidatus Omnitrophota bacterium | reverse complement strand
AATATAAACCGCATAGCCGGGCGTCTTAAGAAAACCGCTTCTGTTACCTTGCGTATAAATCCCGACGTTGAGCCCAAGACGCACAAGTTCATTACCACCGGCAAGCTTACCAATAAATTCGGCATTGACTTCGATACCGCCGATAAAATATTCAAGGAAAGAAAGAATTTTTCTAATGTAAAAATCAGCGGGTTGCATATCCATGTCGGTTCCCAGATTACCATAGCCGCGCCTTTTATAGCCGCGATTAAGAAAACTCTTTTCTTCATCGCTTTATTGAATAAAAAAGGGATAACTGTTGAATATCTGAATATCGGGGGCGGACTCGGTATAGTTTATAATAAAGAAATTCCGCAGACGGCGGATGAATTTTCCCGCCAGGTAGTCCCGTTGCTTAAAAAAACGGGCCTTGAGATAATACTTGAGCCGGGAAGGTTTATAGCCGGCCCCTCGGGTATACTTGTGACAAAAGTCCTGTATGTAAAAAAGACTCCGCTTAAGAAATTTATTATCACGGACGGCGGAATGAATGATCTTATTCGTCCGGCGTTATATGGGGCGTATCATGAGATTTTGCCGGTAGCAAAATCTCAAAGTCAAAAGTCAAAGATCAAAAGTCAAAAATACGATGTGGTGGGTCCGATATGCGAAAGCGGAGATTTTTTTGCCAAAGACAGATATTTGCCCCAGCTTAAGGAAGGCGATTATCTGGCTGTAATGGGTGCCGGGGCATACGGCTTCAGTATGGCCAGTAACTACAATTCTCGCCGCCGTCCGGCGGAAGTAATGGTTAAGGGTAACAAAGCACGGCTTATAAGAAAAAGAGAAACTTACGAGGATTTAACAAGAAACGAAGTAATATAAACATAAAAAATAAAATATAAAAAACCAAAAATCTGTAAGAATTTAAAACAAAAACTTTAGAGAAAATGAAAGATATTGAATTTAACAAAATGGTAGCGTCCGGCAATGACTTTATTGTAACAGATAATCGCCGGAATCAACTTGCGGTTAAAGATAGCCAATTATCGGATTTTGCCAGGAAGCTTTGTGACCGTAAATTCGGAATCGGGGCGGATGGCCTGCTTATAATAGATAAATCAAGGAATGCGGATCTTAGAATGCGCATTTTTAATCCGGACGGTTCCGAGGCCGAGATGTGCGGCAATGGTTTGAGATGCGCGGCGCTTTGGGCAAAATCAAAAATAAAAAATAAAAAATCAAAGATTTCAATAGATACGAAGGCGGGTATACTTGAAGCCGTAGTGAGTAAAGATTTGGTTAAGGTAAAGATGACTGACCCAAAAGATCTTAAACTAAATATACCTTTGAATATAAACGGGGAAAAATATGAGGTTAATTTTGTAAATACCGGAGTGCCGCACACAATACTTTTTGTCAACGATATCAGAAATACTAATGTGCGGGGCCTCGGGAAAATTATCCGTTTTCATCCGCGGTTTCTTCCTAACGGGACTAATGTCGATTTTGTGAAATTAGAGAATAAAAAACATATAATCTCGAGGACTTACGAGAGGGGAGTCGAAGATGAGACTCTTGCCTGCGGGACCGGCGCAACCGCCGCAGCGTTAATTACAGGGTTAAAGTTTAATATTCGGGGTTCGGATTGTAAGATTGAAGTTAAAACCCAGAGCGGAGAAATGCTTAAGATTTATTTTGACAATTTAAAGGATAAAATCACCAACGTATATTTAGAAGGCAGGGCAGAAATAGTTTACAAGGGGGTATACTATGTTTAAGGGCTCTATAGTAGCGATAGTGACGCCGTTTAAAGGCGGTAAGGTGGACGAAAAGAAATTCAGGGAACTGCTGGAGTTTCAGATTAAGGAAGGCAGTGACGGAATTGTTCCCTGTGGGACAACAGGTGAATCTCCGACCCTGTCTCTTGAAGAGCACGAAAGAGTAATCGAAATCGCGATTGAACAGGTTAAAGGAAGAATACCCGTTATTGCGGGGACCGGTTCTAACTCGACAGAAGAGGCAATAATTCTGACAAAACATGCGGCCAAGGCCGGAGCAGACGGGTCCTTGCTGGTTTCCCCTTACTACAACCGGCCCACTCAGAAGGGTCTATTCGAACATTTCAGCAAAATAGCAAAGTCGGTAAATATCCCGATAATCCTTTATAATATTGCTTCGCGTACGGGCGTGAATATTGAGCCGGAGACTATCGCAAAGTTGGCCAGGGAATGTAAAAATATAACAGGCGTAAAAGAGGCATCGGGTTCGCTCGATCAGATGTCGCGCATAAAGGCGCTTTGTCCTCCTAATTTTGAACTTATATCCGGAGATGATAGCCTGACCTTGCCGCTTATGGCTATCGGAGGGGTGGGAATAATTTCCGTAGTTGCAAATATTGTTCCCCGGGATGTTAAGGCAATGGTTTCGGCTTTCGAAAAAGGCAGAATAGCAGAGGCAAGAAAGTTGCACTATAAACTTCTTCCGCTGATAAAAGCTGTATTTATTGAGACCAATCCCATACCCGTAAAAACTGCAATGGGGATCCTGGGTATGTGTGATCCCTGTCTTCGTCTGCCTATGTGTCCCATGTCCGGAGAGAATCTGGAAAAACTTAAAACAGCCTTAAAAGAATACGGGTTACTATAAAATTGTCATATCGCAATACTGTTATATTGCTATATTGCGAAATTTAAAATTATCGAATGTATTAAAATTATTGTTAACAACAATATGACAATACAGCAGTATGGCAATAAAATAATTAAAGAGGGAGTTTTATAGTGATTAAATTAGCGGTTAGCGGTGCCTGTGGGAAAATGGGTTTAAGGATTATTGCTTTGGCCGGCGAGGAGAGCGATTTTAAATTAACCGTTGCCCTGGAAAGCAAAGGACATCCCGATATAGGAAAGCCAATTTCCGGAATTAGCGTTACGGATGAACCTACTTTTGTAAAAAATTCAGATTGCCTGATTGAATTTACGAGCCCTTCTGCGACTATAGAACATCTTGTCTGTGCGGTAAAGTATAAAAAACCAGTTGTTATAGGTACAACAGGATTAAGTGAGGAAGA
>JBFZAB010000035.1:0-12736 GCA_041309285.1 Candidatus Omnitrophota bacterium | reverse complement strand
ACTTTTAAGTTTTGGTTTTACCTTTTTACTTTTGAATTTTGCATTATCTGCCATTGGCAAATTGTTTCGAATTTAGACATTCTAATTTCGGATTTAAAATTCTTAACCACTATCTGCTCTGTTTGGTTCGCCAGTCCTTCATGTGGGATTCAATTAAATCTATTTCTTTCTGCAGACGTTCGATTGACTGGGCTAAGGGATCAGGCAGATTAGTATGATCCAAGCTTACGCCCGCAACAGGAACCCCTTCTTTTTTGGTTATCCTTCCGGGAACCCCGACCACGGTGCAGTTGGGAGGAACCTCTTTAACCACAACCGCGTTTGCCCCTATCTGAACATTGTCGCCTATTGTGATATTCCCCAAAACTTTCGCGCCCGCCCCAATAACTACATTATCCCCGATAGTCGGATGGCGCTTGCCTTTTTCTTTACCCGTCCCTCCTAAGGTAACACCCTGAAAGAGCGTAACATTATTTCCGATTACAACAGTCTGTCCCACGACAACGCCCATACCGTGATCGATAAACAACCCCCTGCCTATTTGAGCTCCCGGATGAATCTCAATACCTGTAAAGTGACGACTAAACTGGGAAATAAGCCGCGGAATAATAGGAATTTTCAGGTTATAAAGGAAATGCGCGATACGGTAAGATACAATCGAGTGAAGGCTGGGATAATTCAAAATTATCTCAAGGCCGGATTTTGCCGCCGGATCTCTTTCCATAGCTGCCCTTATTTCCACCCGGAAGAAAAGACTGACAAAGACAACCCATAAAACAAAAATACCTAATAACCATAAAATTATATTTAGCATTTTATCTCCTCAATGACGACACAACTTACAGAATCAAAAAGATGATGTAAGTTGTATGTCGGAATTGACTCCGAAGGCTGCGAAGAAAATTCCGTAAGGAATTTTCAAACGTTTTGACTTCGGAGCAAAACTATTATATTTTTTGCTAATTTATTTACAGGAATTAATTCAACAACACTACAGCTAAGGCCGCAATTGCCTTTCCCTTACCTATCAAACCAATATTCTCGTTTGTTGTGGCCTTGATATTTATTTTGTCCGGAGTAACTTTAAGAATTCCGGAGATATTTTTTTTCATTTTATTTTTATAAAGCGATATTTTGGGTTCCTGGGCAATAAGTGTTACGTCTAAATTAGATATTTTTAAACCACTGGTTTTGACAAAATCAAAAACTTTAGCCAGAATTAAAGAACTTTTTATTCCTTTAAATATCTTATTTGTATTGGGGAAATGTTCTCCTATATCCCCCTTACCCAATGCTCCCAGGATAGCATCCGAGACGGCATGTAGTATTACATCTCCGTCAGAGTGAGCCAGGAGGCCTTTTTTAAAAGGTATTTCTATTCCTCCTAAGAAAAGCTTCTTCCCTTTTACCAGGCGATGAATATCGTATCCTAAACCGATTTTCATATTAATGACAGAAAGTTAAAATTCAAAAGTAAAAAGGTAAAATTATAATGTAAAATCCAAAATTTTTAAAACATCTTGGATTTTGATATGTGATTTTTATTTTTGATATTTAATATTTGATATTTTAAGATTGCTTTCGCTAACATCAAATCTTCCGGTGTCGTAATTTTAATATTCGAACTTTTCCCTTCAACAACCTTTACTTTATAACCATACCGCTCCAAAACCTGGGCATCATCGGTAGGAGAGAATTTTTTTTCTTTAGATTTCTTATAACAGCGCAGTAAAACGTCTTTTTTGAAAACCTGGGGCGTCTGAATCTCCCAAAGGTTTTTTCTTTCTACGGTCTCCTCTATTTTCTTACCTCTAACTCTTTTTACGGTAAATTTAACCGGAACCCCCGATACAGCCGCCCCGGATTTGCCTGCTTCCATGACTGTTTTTTCTATTATATATTTATCAATAAAAGGCCTTGCTCCGTCGTGAATAAGAACTAAATCCGTATCCTGGCTTAATAAGCTCAAACCCTTGGATACGGATATCGCGCGCGTTCTACCGCCGGAGGCAACCTTCTTGACTTTACTAAACCGGAACTTGGGTAAAAACACATTCTTTACATAACCAAGGTACCTCGAACCTACTATAAGTATAATTTCATCTATTAATTTCGAGTTTTCCAGGGCCCTGAGCGTATAAAAAAGAACAGGCCTATCCCCTAGGGGAACGAATACCTTGTCTTTTCTTCCTCCAAGGCGCTTGCCGCAACCTGCGGCAGGGATAACGGCTGTTATCTTCATGATAAAATATCCTGCCTATTTACTGCTTGAAAATTTACCAAAAATCATTCTTCCTGCGGAGGTTTGCAAGACAGAAGTAACGGTAATATCCAGAGTTTTTCCGATTAAGTGGCGAGCTTCCTCAACGACAATCATTGTTCCGTCATCGAGATAAGCAATCGCCTGATTATGCTCTTTTCCCTCTTTGATAAGTTTAACCGTCATTTTCTCTCCCGGGAGAACCACCGGCTTTATGGCATTGGAAAGTTCGTTTATATTAAGCACTGTAACACCCTGGAGTTCCGCAATTTTATTTAGGTTATAGTCATTGGTAAGAATGCGGGATTCGAGGCTCTTTGCAAGTTTCACCAGCTTGGCGTCAACCTCCGGGATTTCAGGATAATCCTCTTCGTGTATTTTTACTTCAATATTGGGAATTTTTTTTATCCTGTTCAAAACATCCAGGCCGCGCCTACCCCGCGTACGCTTGAGAGAATCTTGGGAATCAGCAATCTGCTGAAGCTCATTTAGAACAAAGCGCGGTATAATTACACGACCTTCAATAAAACGCGTTTGGAATATATCGGCAATTCTTCCGTCTATAATTACGCTTGTATCAAGTATGACTATCTCATCGCTCTGATTCTGGCGCGAGAGTTTAACATATGGTATAATCAAACTAAATTCATCCTTTCCACGTAATGCCATGACCATGCCCAGATAACAAAATGTAAGAATAAGCACGATCTGTAATACCGAAGTCGCTTTTTCGGTCATGGGAACCAATGTTAACACGCTCACCGTAAGTTTTGCCATTATCAGTCCGAAAAGAAGCCCGAAAACCGCGGCAGAAAGCCCCTTTATTGAAACTCGGCGCACAACAATTTCTAAAATAACAATCAGCGCTGCTCCGGCAAAGCCGCATGCCGCCCCTACTAATGCCATATTACCGAATTGTCCGCTTATTCCTTCACCAACACGATAACCTAAAAAAGAAGCTATGATTACGAAAAACATCCTTAAAATAATTAGACCCATAATTCTCCTCCTTCAGCCCATAATAAAATTAACCCGGGGCTGTTGATTACAACAATTCTTAAAAAAATTACGATGATTTATTATGAATAACTAATCTGTGGAATCTATTCATAATCTTTACAATCAAGGGCGAAGCTTTTGTGTAGCCCTAAATACTAATCCAATGTTATCTTTATCGCTTCTTCAATATTCTTTACGCCTACTAATTCCAGCGAACCTTTTACCTTTAATGTCTCAAGGCTTATTTTAGGCAATATGCAGCGCTTAAATCCCAACTTTTGCGCTTCCTGCACACGTTGTCCGATAAAACTCACCGCCCTTACTTCACCGCCTAATCCTACTTCTCCCAATACTACGGTATTCTTTTCTATAGCCCTATTACGAAAACTGGAAACGATTCCTAAAACTACTCCCAGATCTATTGCCGGCTCCATTATCCTGATTCCGCCTACGACATTGACGAATATATCCTGGCTGCCTAACTGAAGCCCGAGCCTTTTCTCCAGAACCGCAACTAAAAGCGGAATGCGGTTAAAATCCAATCCCATAGAGCGTCTCTTGGCAAAACCGAGTCCCGCGGAAACAACCAGAGATTGAATTTCAATAAGCAGCGGACGCGTCCCTTCTATAACAGGCACTATTACCGATCCGGGAACATTATCCTCGCGCTCCCCCAATAAAATCTCGGAAGGATTAGTAACCTCAATGAGGCCGGAGGAAGTCATGTCAAATATAGCTATTTCATTTGTGGAGCCAAACCTGTTCTTAACTGCGCGCAGGATACGTTTCTGAGTAAAACTCTCCCCTTCAAAATACAAAACCGTATCTACCAGATGTTCTAACACCTTTGGCCCGGCAAGAGCCCCTTCTTTTGTCACGTGCCCGATAAGGAATATGGTTATACCTCTTGACTTCGCCAAACTCGTCAACACATGGGAACACTCCCTGATCTGGCTGACCGTACCCGGACTTGAAGAAAACTCAGACTTGTAAAGTATCTGTATGGAATCGATAACGACAACCTGAGGCTTGAGCTTCTCTATATGTTCAATAATAATTTCAACATCCGTCTCGTTCACTATATATAAATTATCCACTCCCGCGCCGAGCCTGTCCGCGCGCAGCTTCGTTTGCCTGGCAGATTCCTCGCCGCTGACATAGAGAACTGTCAAACCCCGGGTGCTTAAACCATTGGACACCTGAAGAAGCAGGGTCGACTTTCCTATCCCCGGATTACCTCCCACCAGAATAACTGAACCGGGAACAAGGCCTCCGCCCAAAAGATTATCAAATTCGCCTATTGAAGTAGAAATTCTTTTTTCCTCGAGAGATTCTATATCTAAAAGCCTCCTGGGTTCTTCAAGGGTTTTCTTAGACCTGGATGCGGGGGCGACAGTTTCTTCAACCAGTGAATTCCATGTCTCACAATCCGGGCATTTGCCAAGCCATCGTAATGAACGGTAACCACAATTCTGGCATACAAAAAAGGTTTTTGTTTTTGTCATTCGGGAACTTTCCATTTTGCTTTCTAAATTATTTTGTTTTCTTCTCTCGGGGTTTGTAGAGAAGTTTCCAGGGATTCGCCCTCAATTCCTGAACTAAACCGTCAGCGTCACTGGTAAGTTTCTGGGAATTTTTTAGTGTTTCCTTAAACGCAGTTTTTATCTCAGGGTCGCTCAGGACATCATAAAGAGAAGCAATTACCTTATCGAGCTTTAAAGCAATCTGATACCCCATTTCCGAAACCTGGGCCATGGAAATAGAGTCCCTCCCTTTTAATGAATCCCCTTCTTTTAATATCGGGCTTTCCTTTGATCCCGGTATTATTTCCAGGTATTTCTCTCCTAGAAGACCCAGGGTGTTTATATGGGCAATGGAATCGGCATGAATCTGATTCTTTTTCTCTACCCATATAAGGATCTCGACCTCCGGGCTAAATTCGTCGGCATAGGTTATCTGGATATCCTTTACTTCTCCCACTTTAACACCCGCCAATCTTACAGGAGCACCTACCTCAATGCCGTTGGCAAAATTAAACAAGACTTTTAAATAATATCCCGACGATATTGTTTTAAAATCACTTATGGAAAAAACGATAATAGTTAAAATCACAACTCCGACGAAGACAAACATTCCTACCTTCAGTTCAAAGTCTATTTTTTTAGGCATAGCTATCCTCCTATAAATTATTTTCTTCTTCGCTGATAGCACCCGAAGAACGTCCAGAGATAAACTGTTCTACAAGCGGATTTCCTGTTTCCTGAATTTCTGCAGGACTCCCCAGAGAAATAATTTTTCCCTTATACAGCATGGCAATCCTATCCGCAATTCTATACGCACTCTTCATATCGTGAGTAACCGCCACCGCAGTCACTTTCAATTTATTATGCAGGTCAACTATCAATGTATTTATGGCATCGGCAGTAATGGGGTCGAGTCCGGTCGTGGGTTCATCCAGGAGTATTATTCCGGGTTTCATACATATTGCCCGGGCAAGAGCTACACGTTTCCTCATTCCGCCGCTCAACTGCGCGGGACTCAAATTCTCGGTACCGGGAAGACCAACCATAGAAAGGCAGTAGTGCACGCGTTCCCGGATAATTTTTTCTTCGTTCTTGGTATGTTCAGATAAAAAAAATCCGACGTTTTCTCCTACGCTTAGGGAATCAAATAATGCCCCACCTTGAAATAGCATTCCAAACTTAAGCCGCAGCCTGTGCAAATCCTTATCCGCTGCCTTGGTGATATCCTCTCCGTCTATAAAGATTTCTCCCGAATCTGCCTTTAAAATACCGACGATCAATTTAAGTAACACCGATTTGCCGCAACCGCTACGTCCAATTATAGCCATGGTTTCGCCGGTCTCGATCTTAAGATTGAGGTTATCCAGAACTTTCTTACCCCCAAACACCTTGCATAGATTAATTATTTCTATCACTCGTCGCTACGCTCCTTGCTTACCTGAACATAAAATAGAACAATGCCGTGAACAGACAGTCGGCTGCAATAATTAAAATAAAGGAAATTACTACCGCGCGGGTTGTGGACTTACCTACCCCTTCGGCTCCACCTTCCGCATATAAGCCTTCGCGACAGGAAATAACGGCAATGATAACCGCAAATGCATAAGCCTTGATTAGGCCCGTAAAAATATCCTTAAGCGCCAGGGCGTCATAGGTCATCCTCATATACAGGCTATGCCCTATCCCTAATTTCCAAACACCGACCACAAACCCTCCCATAATACCGATAAAATCCGAATATATCGTAAGAATAGGCAACATGATAAAAAGGGCTAAAAATCGCGGGACTACCAGATACTTTATCGGATTTGTAGCCAGAGTCTCCAAGGCATCGATTTGTTCGGTAACCCTCATCGTTCCCAGTTCTGCTGCAATAGCTGCACCCGTGCGCCCCGCTACAACCAATGCCGTAAGAACGGGCCCCAGCTCTCTGGTAATAGACAAGGCAACCAGAGATGATATATAAATCCGCGCCCCAATCTTCTGCATCTGATAAGCGCTCTGCAAAGCCAGGACCATACCCGTAAAAAGTGAAGTAAGAAATACTATCGGAAGGCTGGCCACCCCTATTTTGGCCATCTGCTCAAAAACTCTTTTTCTCCCTATCGGCCGGTTAAAAAGCATAAATACGGTTTCAACAAAAAGATTCCATATACTCCCGACATAACTCAAGAATCTTAAAAATTTTCCCCCGAGATGTTCAACCCATGCTTTTAACATGCTAATTTCAACTCCTAAAATTTTACTTTTCTCTCTACGCCCAGAAGTTCCTCATTTTCTTTCAGGCGAATTTTCAGGCTTTTGTCATCCTTAAGTTTATATTCCAAGTCAAACTCGCTTTGATTTTTTGCGCTATCCAATCTTTCTTCATTATTAACATAAGCATTGAAGCCTACGCTGAATTTTTCATCTATACCCTTACCGGCAGAGATTCTTTGTTCGTTCAAGCCTTCTTTACGGGAGATGTTCCATCCCTGCCATTCGATTTTACTCTGGTTTTGGTTCATTGTTATTTTTCTTCCAAAATCGGGCTGACCCAGTCTCCTGAAATCCACTTCTCCTCCCAGCTCAAAATAGCCGTTCTCGTTATATACCTTTGAGTTCGTCAGCGCCATTATACTTTTTTCTCCGGACAACAAAATTCTGCCCCCCTTAAATTTAAACGGTCCGAATACCCCTTCGGAAAGATTGATTTCTCCCCGGGTATCCACGCCCTGGGCCCCTATATTAAATTTAAGCTTACCCCGCAGGGAACCAAAAGCGCTCCAGGTGGGATAAAAAAGAGTTGCGAGAAGTTCTAAATTAAAATTATTTATTAGAATAGACAAATTGCCTGAAAGAGGAATTCCGGAATTAACAATCCCGGATAAAAGCAATATATCCCCCCATCTCAAAGAGCTTACTCTTGCCTCGCCGTCTTTCAGCCTGAAGAAACCCTTAAATTCCGGCAGAGGTTGATAATTCAACACTGAACCTGAGCTATAAATTTTCCCTTGCACCAATTTCTTTTGCGGAATAAATCCTCCCTCCACAACTATATTGGTCAGTAAATCGTTATTACGGAGATTGAGATGCTCGAGAGCAAGCCTTATATTAAATAAACCGGGCATAGAAAAATCCCCTGTTACCGTTATCTTAGGTATACGCTTAAACATCTCGGCGGAAGAAAGCAGGGTTTCCGTGGTTGAGGAGGAATCAATCCGGTCTTCGGACATTTTCTGGGGTAAAACTGAAAAACTGAAAACCTTACTTAGGGGCTGAATATTTCCTACTATGTCAAATATAGTCCTTTTAGTATCATGCCAATACCCTTTAAGCATTAACCTGCTTAAATCTCCGTCCAGATAAATAACCACAGGGAGAGGGAGCGATACCTCTTTATCTTCTTTCACGGATAAAAAACGGCATTTTATTTTGATCGAAGGATTTTCCCCTAAAAATTGGGCAATCGTTGCCTCCACCTCAAAAGGAATTTTATCGCCTAAGGAGCCTTTTAAATCTTCAACCCTCAAGAATCCTTTCGAAAAATAGACACGCGCCCGGGCTACTTTTACAGGAAGACAGACATTTTGTTTAAAAAAACTTGCTTTCTCTATGCTCAAATAAAATGGGTCAAGAGACTTGTATCTCTTAAATATTATATCCGAAAACTTTAAGTTGAAATATGCGCGCCTGGCAACAATCCATAAATCTTTATCTTTATAATGCACGGACAGATTTCCAAAACTGAGGCGGTTTAAGAAACCGCCTTCAAACCTGCCGACTTTGACCTCGGCATTAAGCTGGCGGGAGATCCTGTTTTCTATAAACTGCCTGAACTCTACAAAGAATGAATCTCTCATATTGTAGAGCATAAGCCCTAAAATAAAAAAAAGAAAAACGGCAAAGAAAACATTTCTTCTGTATTTACGGATATGCCCTCGCATTATTTTCGTAAGATATGGCCCCGCGTTTAAATCCAGGCACTTTCGGTGGAAACTATTTTTTAATAACTTCTCCCTCCCGGGAAACTTCAAACTCCAGGTGGTCGTTTACCAGCATAATCTTTATAACATCACCCTCTTTAAATTTAGAAGCTATTATTTCTTCGGACAGAGAGTCTTCAATATACCGTTGTATGGTACGCCTCAACGGACGCGCCCCGAAAACTGGATCAAAACCTTTACCTATCAGGAACTCTTTTGCTTCCAAAGTCAGTTCTATTTGATAACTTTGTTCTTTTAGGCGTTTTTTGACGTTTTCCATTTCTAAATCTAATATCTTGTATAAATCCTCTTTGGTAAGAGGATGAAAGACAATTATATCGTCAATACGGTTAATAAATTCGGGTTTAAATGTACGCTTGACTTCCTCCATCAGTTTTGATTTAACCTCATCGTAACTTAAATCTTCTTTTTCCGACTCAGAACGAAAACCCAACCCTCCCTGTTTCCTCCAGAAATCCGCTCCTATGTTAGAAGTCATAATAAGAATCGTATTCCTAAAGTCAACGCGCCTGCCAAAACTGTCGGTAAGACGCCCTTCCTCAAGCAGTTGAAGAAGTATATTAAACACATCCGGATGCGCCTTCTCAATCTCATCCAGAAGTACAACCGAATACGGCCTCCTTCTTATCTTTTCCGTGAGTTGTCCCCCCTCTTCATATCCGACATATCCGGGCGGAGCACCCACCAGGCGGGAGACATTAAATTTTTCCATGTATTCGGACATATCCAGTTGTATCAGGGCATCCTCGTCTCCAAACATAAACTCGGCAAGGGCCTTACCCAGAAGCGTTTTACCTACGCCGGTAGGACCGAGGAAAACAAAAGAACCTATGGGGCGCTTTAGATCTTTAAGTCCTGCCCGCGAACGGCGCACCGCGTGAGCAATGGTCACAATTGCTTCATGCTGTCCGACCACTCTTTTGTGTAATTCCTCCTCGATATGCAGAAGCTTTTCCGTCTCCCGCTGCTCAAGGCGTATAATAGGAATCCCTGTCCATTTAGAAACAATCTGCGCAATATCCTCCTCTTTTATCTGAGGCGCAATCTCATTCTTTCTTTTTTCCCATTCTTTTTTAGATGCCTCAAGTTTCTGTTTTGCCTCTCTTTCCTGATCCCTTAAGTTTGCCGCCTTTTCAAAATCCTGGCCCTTTATCGCGGCTTCTTTTTCTTTTGTAAGGTGCTCAATTTTCTCCTCGAGTATCTTCTGCTCATCGGGAACCGTCAGGACCAAAAGCCGGGCACGCGACCCTGCTTCATCTATCAAGTCGATAGCCTTGTCCGGCAAAAATCTTCCCGAGATATATCTATCAGACAATTTCACTGCTCCCACAATTGCCTCATCGGTAATTTTTATGCGGTGGTGCGCCTCGTATCTATCTCTTAAGCCCTTTAATATCTCGACCGTTTCTTCAACCGTAGGGGGATCAACCATGATTGTCTGAAATCTGCGTTCGAGTGCTGCATCTTTTTCGATATACTTTCTGTATTCATCAAAGGTAGTCGCGCCTATACACTGCAGCTCGCCTCGGGATAACGCGGGTTTCATAATGTTGGAAGCATCTATGGCCCCTTCTGCTCCTCCCGCACCTACCAGGGTATGCAATTCATCGATAAAAAGAACAATATTTTCCGAGCGTTTTATTTCATCCATAATCGCCTTGATGCGTTCCTCAAACTGGCCGCGGTATTTCGTTCCGGCAACCATTAAAGCCAGGTCCAGACTAATTACGCGCTTATCTCTTAAAGTCTCGGGGACATCGCCTTTAACAACCTTTTGCGCCAGGCCTTCGACAATGGCAGTCTTTCCCACGCCCGCTTCACCCAGAAGAACGGGATTATTTTTGGTGCGCCGGCTGAGGATTTGCATTACACGTTCGATTTCCTCTTTTCTGCCAATTACGGGATCCAATTTGTTCTCGCGAGACAATTGGGTAAGATCCCTTCCGAAAGCATCCAGGGCGGGAGTTTTTGTTTTTTGAGAAGCACCCGCTCCGTAAGGAGAACTGCTTCCCGGGCCGCTTGAACCTAATAATTCCATCGCCGCGCGTCTCACTTTAGTCAAATCCAGTCCCAAATTAATCAAGGCCTGGGAGGCAATACCCTCGCCTTCGCGGATGAGCCCGAGCAAAAGGTGCTCGGTGCCTATATAATTATGCCCCAAAGAACGTGCCTCCTCCATAGCCAGTTCAATAACCTTCTTTGCTTTGGGGGTAAAAGGGATATCTCCGGAAACAACCGTGCTCGGCCCGGGTTGAACAAGCTTTTCTATTTCCAGACGCACCGCCTCCAGGCTTACTCCCAGGCTCTGCAATACCGCCGAGGCAACGCCTTCTCCCTCGCGAATCAGGCCCAAAAGTACATGTTCGGTTCCGATGTAATCGTGGTTAAAACGTTTGGCCTCTTCCTTTGCCAGAAGCACTACTTTTCTCGCTCTTTCCGTAAAACGATTAAACATGCTATCCCTCCTGTTTATAAGTTGCTATATATTTACAAAAATTGTCTTTTACCTTGTTTAAGACAAACTGAACGTTAAAATCGCTTTAATCTTTCCTAAAATCATTGTACTCAGCAGCCTTACACGAAAGGCTGCCAAGTTATTATGTATAATAATCCCGAAATTTGCAACGAGAGATTAGACTCTTCCTTAAAGGAACAAGGTAAGGTCTATACTTACTGGATTAAATTTGACATAAAAAGATACATTCCCCTAGAAATTTCTTCGAAATTTCAGGGACTAAGTTCTGGAAATTCTACGAATTTTTCAGGGCAAATTTTGCTTCGCCCGCTTGTGGCGGGTAGGCAAAAATTGGGATAATCCGATTGTATAATAACATAGGAAATCCGCCTTTTCAAGAAGTAAAATCCCTCAGGGGGTTATGCTGAAAACGGCCTAGAATAGGCTGACGGCGGGTCTTTTAAAACTCTGTTCTTACTCCAAAAACCAACCACCTTCCCGGCATGGCAACATCCGTTATCTCTTTATAGTTGGCATTGGTAAGATTGGTTCCCTCAAGGAATATTTCGTACTTAATCTTATCCTTTGAGATTTCTTTCGAGATGCGGGAATCCAGGAGAAACCACCCTTCGGAATTTGTCCTTTTCTTATAACTTAAGTTCCAGTTTTGCATAAAACCAAGGGGAAGGATATTCCTTATTCCTAAGATAAAATGATGCTGGAGATGGTCGAGGGCATATTTAGAAAGGCTTGTTGCTAGATTATCTTTGCGGTCGGATTCCATATAGGTGTAGCCTATCCTCTCCAAAGAGAATATTTTATTTAATCTATGCAATCTATTCTTTAAATCTGCGTAATCTGTATTAATAAATTTACACTCAAACTCTATACCCTCAAAAATAATTTTACCGCTATTCTCGGCCTGCCAGGGTTGAGAGGTGTTTTCTCTCACCCAGTCAATTGCATCTTCTGTCCGGCGCCGGAAAAAGGTCAGGCCTAGCAGGCCAAAATTCTGTTTTTTTTCCAGTCCGACTTCCCAGGAAAGGTTATGTTCACAAATGAGGTTAGCATCTCCTATATTTCCCGCATCACGATAATAGAGCTCGGTGAAACTCGGCACGCGAAAAGAACGCCCCAGCGAGGAGCGTAATTTTAAATCCTGGTTTATGATATAACCTAAATCCAGGTTGGGAGAAAATTCCGGGCCCCAGTCCGAATAATAATCCTCTCTGAGTCCTAAGTTAAAAATATATTTTTCTTCCCATATCCGGCCTAACTCCAGAAAAAGAGCTTCTCTATCCCGCGAATGGCGGTTCAAGGAAGTGCTGGTAATTTTATCGCGGGCGAAATCTAAACCCCAGGCCAGGTTAAGCCAGCCCAGATCTTTCCTGTTCCTGAATCGTCCTCCATAAACCGAGGTGGTGTGAGTATTTTCATTCCAGCCGGGACGGGTTCTGTCCAATAAAAAATTATCCCGGTGCCGGCGATAATAAAATGCGCTATCAAAATTTTC
>JBFZAB010000034.1:0-2602 GCA_041309285.1 Candidatus Omnitrophota bacterium | reverse complement strand
AAAATCAACCAGGCTAAACTATAATTTTGTCCGCTATTTATAAACATAAAGAGCGGCATAAGCAAAAGGCTGAATCCCGCCATTGTCATCTCAATCCTTGAGAATAAACGCACTTCTTTTTTTATTTTCCCAAGAAAAGATGTCATTAAATATGCTCCAATAGCAAGTCCCGCCATAAAGGCAGTCGCAAGTAATGCGATATGGCTAAAAATCAGGCCATAGAAAGATTGATAGGCGAATATAAATATTAGATTAAGTCCCATTCCAAAAAAGCCTGTTCCAAGTATTGCAATATTCAGCGAAAGTTTATTTAAGCGCTTGATCTTTCTCTGGATGAAGAACCAGGTAAATCCGATCAAACAGAGAATTACCGCTATTACCTTAAAAGATATTTTATCAAGTCCGTTAAAAAACCATTTATATCCCGGCGAGAATAGAGAACTCCACCAGGCAAGCGAATATACAAGTCCGCGCGGGGAAAGATTAGAGTTTTCTTTTATTTTCCGAATATTTTTCATTGAGTCATTAAACCAGTCAAGATTTCTTTTAGATAAGCGGTATGATATGTAGGCGGGATTCAGGATTAATGTAGATATATTTTTTTCTTTAAGCTTTTTTAAGATTGAGGTGGTGGACATATTAAAATAATTATTTGAAGAAAGATAAATGTTGGTTTCTCCGGGAATGACTGAAACACAAGCAAATTGGTTTCTCAACGAGTTTAAAACCGTGCCATTTAGATTGCGTAATTCATTACTTATATAAGTAAGACTTCCTCCTGTGCTGCAGACAAATATTCCGCCATCTTTTAAGTGTTTATTGATAAGAGAAATAAACTCACGGCTGTAGAAACGGTTAGCCTGAAGTGAAGGCACAAGAGGAAGATTTAAAATAATTACGTCGTATTTATCCTCTGTTTTGTTTAAGAAACGGATTGCGTCGATATTTTTTATCTTAACCCGCTTATTTTCAAGTTCTTTGTGGATTAATTCATTGGGAATTAAACGTGCCATTTCTATAAGTCCCGGATCGGATTCCAGATAGTCTATTCTGGATATAGGATATTTTAATACCTCGCCTATGACCCCACCTAGACCCCCGCCTAATATCAGGATGTCTTTTGCATCGTCAAGGCTGAGTAGGGCGAAATGTACCAGCGACTCAATATTCTCGGTATCCGGATGAGGCGCGGTAATAATAGGAATGCCGTTGGAAAATATTGTGTACTGCCCGAGTTTTTTCACCAGCGCCAGATTTCCGTAAACAGTATTCCGGTATTTTATGACCTCACATTTCTGCCGTTGTTTCTTGATGGAGAAGTATTGAATTTTATTTGTCCATCCGGATGGGCCCGTGAGAACTGCCGTTAAAATAAGGAATGCCGCAAATATATACAGCAGCCTTTTAAATAAATCCGGAGGTTGAAAATAAAGAATAATTATTACAGTTGCTAGGTTCAACATCCCTAAGATATAGACTATTTGAAAAGAATTCAGGCGGCTTATAAAAATAAAAGTAAAAATTAATCCGCCTATTACAAAGCCTAATGCCTCTAATATAAAAACTACGCCAGCGGATTCTTCACTTTTTAAAGATAATTTTGACCAGAGTCGGCAGGCAAGGGGGAACATTGCTCCCAGAAGAATATTAAGAGGCGCAAGAATTAGAAACGTCGAGCCAAGTACGGAAAATATACCGGTTCCTTCACCCGGAGCGAGCCCTAAAATATTAGTTAAAATACGGATGAAAATAATGCTTATTGGAATATATAAAGAAAGGAGTATTTGAAATAACACATATAGGAGAAACGGGTTCTTTATTTTCGTGGAGACTTTTGAGAAAAGCTTACTACCCAGGGCGGTAAGGAGAATCCAGCTAGCCAGGACTAACCCTAAGGTCAGCTCATTTCCCTGAAAAGTAATTAAGGTTTCTCTTAAGATTAGGCTTTGGGAAACCAGAGAGGTAAAACCCATTAATATGAAAGCAATGACGAGAGAGATTTTCATATTTTATTTTTTTAGGTTGATTATTTCAGGTATTTAAATTATAACATAGTGTTACAGTGCCTCGTAGAATAAAAACGAAGATGATTACGGCGATTAAATCAGCAAATCGCTGTAATCTTATCTTTAATCATCGTAATCTATTTTTTCATCTTTGTAATCATAATTTTGCAGAAAAATATGAAGAACGCAGTCTATAAATTACCGGAAGATTTTATAGAAAGGATGCAAAAGGTTTTTCCTCCCACGCAGTTCGCGAAGCTCATGCATACCTTTACCGAAAAAAGACCGACTACCTTCCGGGTAAATACCCTCAAGACAGACCGCCGGGGTATTTTCGAAAAACTGAAAGAAGAGGGTATGCGCCTGGAGCGCGTTCCCTGGTATGCGGATGCCTTTATTTTAAGAAATTCAGGAAAGAAAGAGTTAATGGAAATTCCTTTATATAAAGAAGGGGTTATTTACATCCAGAATCTTTCCAGTATGATTCCGCCCCTGGTTTTAAAACCGTTGCCAGACGAGTTGATTCTGGATTTAACCGCGGCTCCCGGAAGTAAAACTACCCAGATGGCGGCGATGATGGAAAATAAAGGTAAGAT
>JBFZAB010000033.1:0-4648 GCA_041309285.1 Candidatus Omnitrophota bacterium | reverse complement strand
ATCCTTCTTCGCGCATTAAGGTCGTCGGGATTACCGGAACAAATGGTAAGACAACTATAACCTATTTAATTGAGAGCATTATTAAAAGTTGCGGATTTAAATGCGGTGTAATCGGAACAATAAATTATCGTTTCGGCGATAGGATAATTCCCGCAGCCAATACCACGCCGGGAACAATTCAGCTGCAGGAGCTGATATATAGTATGGGGAAAGAAGGTCTCGATTATCTGGCGATGGAGGTTTCTTCTCATGGATTAGAGCAGGGAAGGGTTTTGGGCATAGATTTCAAAACGGGAATTTTTACCAATATAACGATGGACCATCTGGATTATCATAAGACCTTTGAAAGTTATTTTAACGCGAAGGCGCGGCTTTTTGAAAACTTAAGCCCGTCTTCATGGGCGGTAATAAATATGGACGATGCTTACGGTAAAAAGCTTCTTATGCGCACAAATGCAAATACCATTACTTATGCTATTGATACCCCTGCCGATGTGGAAGCAAGGGATATCTCAAGTGGTATTTCCGGAAGTCGTTTTACTATAATTAGTCCCCACGGAAAGATTGATGTAAAAACACCGTTAATAGGTAAGCACAATATTTATAATATCCTGGCTGCGGTTTCTTTCGCTGTATCCGAGAAGATAGATTTGAACTTGATAAAGGAAGGCATAGAAAGCGTAGAATCTATACCGGGGAGGTTAGAACCGATAGACATCGAGCATCCCTTTAAAGTCTTCGTCGATTATGCCCATACCGATGATGCTTTAAAAAACATACTTTTAAGTGCGCGCCCACTGTGTAAGGGAAGGATTATACTGGTATTTGGTTGCGGCGGGGATAGATGCCGTAACAAAAGACCTCTAATGGGTAAAGTTGCCTCGGAACTTGCAGATTACGTAATTGTTACCACTGATAATCCGCGCTCGGAAGAGCCGGAGTCCATAATTAAAGAGATAGAACATGGTTTCTTGAATAATTTTAATAAATACAGAGTTGTCCTTGACCGCTATGCGGCAATAAAAGAGGCGATTTGTTTGGCCGGAGAAGGTGACATCGTTATCATTGCCGGTAAAGGTCATGAGGCATATCAGGTATTTAAGAATACAACTATACCTTTTGACGACCGTTCCGTTGTAAAACAGGTTATTATAAAAAAAGAATCGCGGTCAAATAAAGAAGAGAGCCCTATTTTAGAACACAGCTCGTAAAAACTTGTTTCCGAGTTTTAGCGAGGGACAAATTCTTACGAGGAATATAAATATGCCAAGGTTTAATATATCAGAAATACTTGAAGCAACCGAAGGCAGGGTCTTAGGCACTAAACGCATAGATGAGTTTTGCGGAATTTCAATCGACTCTCGTACTATTCGTAAGGGAGAGCTTTTTGTTGCGCTTCGTGGCGACAATTTTGACGGTCATGATTTTGTTAAGGAAGTTTTGTTAAAAGGGGCTTCGGGTGCGGTTATTTCTAAGGGATTTAATCCGGATATTCCGGAGGATTTCGTCTTAATTTCTGTAAAAGATACTTTAGCCGCACTCAAGGATATCGCATCTTTTCATAGGAGTAAATTCGATATCCCCTTGATTGGAGTTACCGGCAGCAATGGAAAAACTACTACCAAAGAGATGATTTATGAAGTTCTCTCTTCCCGGCACCGCGCGTTAAAGACCAGACTCAATAATAATAATCAGATCGGCATTTCGCTTGCCATGCTTAATCTGGATTCATCTTTTGACGTGGCTATTGCTGAGTTAGGCATAAATCATTACGGAGAGATGGAGGTATTGAGGAAGATATGCCATCCTTCTGTAGCAGTGTTTACCAACATAGGATGCTCGCATTTAGAGTTTTTTGATACCCCGCGCAATGTACTCAAGGCTAAAATGGATTTAATCGATTGCTTTGGTGACAAGGACGTTATAGTTATAAATGCCGATGATAATCTATTAAAGGAAGAATTTATAGAGAGAAGAAGAGAAATCAAGACGGTCAGCTTCGGCATGAAAGAGAACGCGGATTTTAAAGCCATGGTGACTACGCTAGATAACGACGGCATATATTTTGAAATTAACGGAGTAAAATTTTTTATTCCGGTATTGGGTTTGCAGAATATATACAATGCCCTGGCGGCTGCGGCAGTTGGAAGTCTGTTCGGGGTTACGCTTGAAGAGAGCTCAGCCTCTTTAAAAGCCTTTAAATTACCTCCGATGAGGACTAATGTCTTAAAGGTGAATAATTTTACTTTAATTGACGATACGTATAATTCTAATCCCGATTCCGTGAGATTTGCGATAGATACGTTGAATAATTTCAAAAGCGAAGGAAGAAAAATATTTGTTTGTGGCGACATGCTGGAGTTAGGCAATAATTCAGAATTCCTGCATTCCGGTTTAGGGGCATTAATAGCTCGGTCAAAAGTGGATATTTTGTTAACAGTAGGAAGGCACGCAGAGAAAATTTACCAAAGGGTACTTGAATCAAAAGCACCCTTAGAAATCATAAGACACTTTACCGCCCTATCCGAGGTATCCTGTTTCCTTAATGATACCTTAAGAGCGGGCGATGTAATCTTAATTAAAGGTTCGCGTTCGATGCATATGGAGGAAATAGTTAAGGCGTTGAGCCAGTTTAGAAAACTTGCCGTTTCCCCTCTTGAATAAAATATGTTTTATTATTTGTCTTTTCTTCAGGAACATTTCTCAGGGTTTAATATTTTTCGCTATATAACTATCCGTGCGGCGTTTGCCAGCATATCTTCTTTTCTTCTGTGCTTATGGTTAACCCGGAAGCTGATAGGGTTCTTGAGTGTCCGTAAGATCGGGGATATCATAAGGGATAAAAAAGATTTTGCCCTCCATGACGATTTTAAGCACAAGCGGGAAACTCCTGGTATGGGAGGAATAGCCGTAATTCTTTCGGTGGTCGTCTCGAGTTTGCTCTGGGCCGATATGTCTAACGGTTATGTTCGCTTAATCTTGCTCGCTATTATATACCTGGGATTCGTCGGGTTCTTAGACGATTATCTCAAATTTTCCCGGAAAAACTCCAAAGGATTAAGGCCAAAGTTAAAATTTATTGCGCAGGTTATATTGGGACTTGCCCTGGGTATAATTTTTTACCTTGACCCGTCGATAGATCATCATCTGGAGATTCCTTTCTTAAAAAGTATATTTATAGACCTGGGTATATTGTATATACTTTTCTCGGCAGTTGTAATTGTAGGTTCGTCCAACGCGGTTAATCTTACTGACGGCTTAGACGGCTTAGCTATAGGATGTATTATAATGGCTGCCCTGGCCTATACGGGCATGTGTTACGTTGCAGGGCACGCAGTATTAAGCCGTTACCTGATGATTTCATTTATCCCGGGAGCAGGGGAATTAACAATTTTCTGTGCCAGTCTTGTGGGAGCAGGATTGGGTTTTCTCTGGTATAACTGTTATCCTGCTTCTATTTTTATGGGAGATACGGGTGCCTTGGCGTTGGGAGGCATTATCGGGATAATTTCGTTGATGATAAAAAAGGAACTTCTCCTTGTAGTAGTAGGCGGTATATTTGTAGCCGAGGCGTTTTCCGTCATAATACAGGTTTTTTCTTTCCGCCTGCGAAAAAAAAGGGTATTTTTGATGTCTCCGTTACACCATCATTTTCAGATGAAAGGCATGCGTGAATCCAAAGTAGTTGTTCGTTTCTGGATTTTTGCGGCAATCTTTGCGCTCCTGAGCTTGGCAACCTTAAAGATTCGATGATTTACGCGAGAAGGCTATCCTTACAAGTTATGATTGTATAAAAAGTACGTAAATTATTATGCAATAATTATTTTCTTAAGATGGATTTCGATAATAAAAGAATATTGGTTTTGGGTTTGGGGCGCAGTGGTTTATCGGCGGCACGAATTTTAAAAAAGTCAGGCTGCAAAGTTTGGGTTAGCGACTCGGGAAAAACGCCCAAGATAGAAGAACAGGCCTCTTTTTTAGAAAGAGAAGGAATTATTGTAGAAACAGGGGGACACTCCGATCAATTTATCGATTCCAAAGATTTAATTGTAATAAGCCCGGGTATAAATTCCAAATTGCCTGTCTTAAATAAAGCAAGAAAAAATGGCGTTCCGGTTATCAGTGAGATAGAGCTTGGATTCCTTCTTTGTCCTGCCCCCATTATAGCCGTTACAGGGACCAACGGAAAAACTACCGTGACGACGTTAATCGGTATGGTTATAGAAAAAGCGGGCAGGCACGCTGTAGTCTGTGGAAATATAGGAAATTCCTTTACGGGCGAAATAGAGAAAATAAGAAAAGATGACTTTGTTGTTCTGGAGGTCAGCTCTTTTCAGCTGGAAAATATCAGTAAGTTCAAACCGCACATTGCAGTTGTCTTAAATATAACTCCCGATCATCTTGACCGTTATGCCTCGGTCGAGGATTATACAAGAGCAAAGGAAAAGATATTTATAAATCAGGATAATTCCGATTATACTGTCCTTAACTTCCGGGACAATGTAGTCAATAATTTCAAAAATAAGACTAAGGCTAAAACTGTTTATTTTAATACCGATTGCGGAAGCGAAAACGATTTAAACGAAAATCAAAAAGCCGTTTTTACCACCGCGAAGTTATTGGGGATATCCGATGAAGTTATATTTTC
>JBFZAB010000032.1:0-2878 GCA_041309285.1 Candidatus Omnitrophota bacterium | reverse complement strand
CGGGGGAGGTAAGCCTTGCCCATAACGGTGTTTTATTTATGGATGAGCTTCCCGAGTTTCACCGCGATGCCCTGGAGGTGTTAAGGCAACCTATAGAAGATGGACAGGTGACCATTTCCCGGGCGAGTAAAACGCTTACTTTTTCCTCGCGTTTTCTGCTTTGTGCGACGATGAATCCCTGTCCCTGCGGGTATTTTGGTTCTTCGCGGGAATGCCACTGCAGTCCCAACCAGATTCAGAGATACCGCGCAAAGATCTCCGGGCCTCTCTTGGATAGGATCGATATTCATATTGAAGTTCCAGCCTTAAAATATAAAGAGTTGATAGGGAAAGAAGAGGGGGAATCCTCCGGAAAAATCAGGAATAGAGTGAACAAGACGAGAAGAAGGCAGTTAAAAAGATTTAAATCCAACGGGATTTATTTTAACTCCCAGATGAATCATAGGCTGCTCAAAAAGTTCTGTGGACTGGATGAACAATCCAGGGAGTTGCTTAAGATGGCCATAGACGAGCTGGGTATTTCGGCGCGTGGATATGATAAAATATTAAAAGTGGCAAGGACAATTGCGGATTTAAGTGATTCTGTTGATATTCTGTCGGAACACGTATCTGAAGCGATTCAATATAGGACCCTGGACAGGAATTTGTGGACCTAAATCTTAGTTGCTAACCGCAACATTTTAGCCTATAATAAACCCCTTAAGAAGTTCGCAGCTTCATAGCTTTATGGTAACCTTTGCAATTTTTTGTAAAAGGAGGATAATTTGAAAAACCTGAAGAAAATATTAACTACGGCCGTAATCATAGGGGCAGTCATGCTCCTGTTTTTCCTTGTCCTTTCCGTGAAGAAGGCGGAGCCGTTTAAAAGGTTAAAGTTTAACCGCGAATTTAATTCACTCAGCAAAAAAGCTGCCGAGGCAGAGAAGGCCGGCGATAAGGAAGAAGCAATAATTTATCTCGAAAAAATAGCCCAGGACTTGCCTAAATACAAAAAAATTGACGAAGTGCTTTTTAATCTTGCCCGGCTTTATGAGGAAAATAACCAGTTACTTCAGGCTAAAAATACTTTGCAGAAAATCATTACCGAATCCGAGAACGGAAAATTAATCCAGGAGGCCCAGGCTGAAATAGGTGATCTGAATATAAAAATCCTGTTTTCTCCTTTAATTACCGATAATTCGTTTGTTTATGAGGTAAAAGAGGGAGATTCCCTTACCAAGCTTGCAAAGCAGTTCAATACGGCAGCTGATTTATTGATTAAGGCAAACCGCATAAAGGGCGATACCCTGCGGCTGGGGATGAAACTAAAAGTTACAAAAGCGAAATTCACTGTTTTTGTAGATAAGTCGCAGAATACGCTGGCGCTTAAATCTAACGGAGAAATATTAAAGGTCTATACCGTCTCAACCGGACTGGATAATGTTACCCCCGTGGGGACTTTTAAAATTACCAATAAACTGGTTAATCCTACTTGGTATAAAGACGGAGTAGCTATACCTGCGGGAAATCCGCAGAATATACTTGGAACACGCTGGATGGGGTTATCCGAAGCCGGTTACGGCATACACGGAACGACTCAGCCAGAGACTATAGGCAAACACATTACCCAGGGTTGCGTGCGTATGTATAATGAGGAAGTGGACGAACTTTATACAATTTTACCCGTAGGAACGGAAGTTGTTATAGTAGAGTAAACAATCTTAGAGATTGTTTTGATTACAAAGATTTTAGAATAGATTACGCAGGTTAATTCACGAAATTATCGCTGTAATCTTTGTTTTTTAATCGCCGCAATCAAATTATTTATTAATAATATGAATATAACAGGATTGGATTTTGAAAAACCGATATTAGAGCTCGAAAAGAAGATAGAGGAGCTCAGGAATTTTTCCGAGACGAAAAAAATAGACCTGAGTACGGAAATCAGGCGCCTTGAGGAGAAACTTGAGCATATCAAGCACGATATCTTTGATAATCTTACTCCCTGGCAAAAGGTTCAGGTTGCCCGCCATCCTCAGAGGCCGTACACACTCGATTATGTAAATATGATAATGACCGATTTTATCGAATTTCACGGAGACAGGCTTTTCGGGGACGATAAGTCTATAGTCTGCGGCATGGCAAAATTAGATAACCAAAAAATTTGCGTTATGGGGCACCAAAAGGGAAGAGATACCAAGGAGAATCTATACCGCAATTTTGGCTGCGCACACCCGGAGGGATACCGCAAGGCGCTGCGTATGATGCAGATGGCGGAGAAATTCAAACTTCCAATTGTTGTTTTTATTGATACACCCGGTGCCTATCCCGGCATAGGTGCGGAAGAGAGAGGACAGGCTCACTCTATTGCCTATAATCTTCATGAGATGATAAAGATTAAGACACCAATAATTATTTTTGTTATCGGCGAAGGTGGAAGCGGCGGAGCGCTGGGAATAGGAGTAGGAGACAAAGTGATTGTACTTGAACATGCCTATTATTCCGTTATTTCACCCGAAGGCTGTGCTGCGATTTTATGGAAGAGCCGCAGCAATGCCCCCGAGGCGGCAGAGGCTTTGAAGTTAACGGCGGAAGACCTGCTTGAGCTGTGTATAATTGATGAAGTTTTAGCCGAACCAAAAGGAGGAGCACACCGTAACCCGCAGGAAATGGCGGATACGGTTAAGGGGGCAGTTAAAAGACACCTGAAAGATTTTTCTGAAATTACTCCGGGTGAATTGATTAAAATGCGGTATGATAAATTCCGCAAGATGGGGGTATTTGAGGAAAAGAAGTAAATGAAGCCTAGACTTATGGAACGAAGTGAATATAAGTCTGTTGGCTGAATTTACCCAGCACTAATTTTTCATAGATGTAATACATAAGTAGAAAATTAGTA
>JBFZAB010000031.1:0-6208 GCA_041309285.1 Candidatus Omnitrophota bacterium | reverse complement strand
GTATATAATTTCTTTTTGCGCAGAATCTTAAAATTTGCGTCTAGCAATCCGATTTTTATATTCGTTGCACCTATGTCTACGCCTATGTAATATTTCATAGCTAACCTGCTATCTCTCTATAAAAAACACTGCGGTCACGGCCAAGTTCCTTCGCGGCATAAAGAGCTTTGTCTGCTAACTCAGTAAGCCTGATAAGCGTATCACCGTCCTGGGGAAATACGGCCACACCTATACTTATCGTAATCTTAAATTTCTGATCGTAGGCCTTGAAGTCATAATTTCTTACCGACTGTATAAGCCTTTCGCTTACTATCTTCGCTTCATCAAGCTCCGTATCGGGAAGAAGTATGGAAAATTCTTCCCCTCCGTACCTGCCCACAAGGTCAATCTCCCGCAGGGTTGTTTTTAAAATCCGCGCTACGTTCTTTAAAACATGATCGCCTGTTAAATGACCGTAGCGGTCATTACATTCTTTGAAAAAATCCACATCGAGCATAAAAATAGCCAGGCTCATCTTGTGTTTTGCCGCGCGGGACAATTCTTCCGCAGTCAGTTCGGAAAATTTTCTGCGTACATATAACCCGGTAAGGCTATCGGTAGTAGCCAATTCCTCAATCTGCTCGTATAAAGTTACCTTCTTTAACTCCAGGGAAAATTGCGCCGAGGATATATACAGCCGGTTAAAATCTTCCTGCGGCAATCCCTCTAAGATTACGGCACCCATTATCCTGTTCTCGACTTTAAGCAAGGCTATGGCTATGCTTTTTGACATAGGGAGCCCCAGACGAACGCCAATTTCGTCTTCTCTTTCTATATAGCGCGATTCCCTGAGCCTGTATACATAATCCAACGCTTTATAATAAGAGGCATTGGGCAAAGGGGCCTCTTTAAGCCGCTTTTCCGGACTCTGACAGATCTGGTAGATTTTATCTATTTCAAGTTCGGCAGGATTATATTTTATAGTAACCAGAAAACCCTGGCTGTAGGTAAAGCCCTTACATAATATGTTCTGGAAAATGGTCAGAATTTCTTCAAAATGCAGAGATACAGACATGTCTTTCGTTATCTCATAAAGCTCCGAAACCGCAACGCTCTGTTTCTCAAGCGCCCCTATCTTATTCTGAAGCTCTGTCTGGGATTGTTCGATGTTTTTAAGAGAATTATCAAAATCAGCTAATTTCCTGTTCATGGCCAGGGATAAAATACCGGACATTCTCTCAAAATAGTGCACCAGAAACGGGATGGACAAAAGTATCAGGTAAAGCGTTATTTGGTAGGTACGGCTTATTTCGTTTCCGGGCCCGATAAACAAAAATACTGACGTGATAAGCAAGGCCATTATAATAAATATGGATATCTTCTTCTTATTGAACAAAAAACTCAATATCAAAACCAGCGGGATAAATAAACTCAGCACAAACATAAAAGTCGGCGGCTTCTTTTATTTTTTAGTTCCGACGCTCCTTCGGAGGCCGGAACCCCGGACCAGAAAGCCATTCATCCCCCTGACGTATCGCGGGGCTTCTTGGCATCGGAGCAATCAGGCGGCCTGTTGTCACATCTAAGAATTAAATACGATTCTTACTTTATGCCGGCATACGCAATGCGGTTTCTGCCTTTTTCTTTGGCGTAATACAACCACTCATCGGCTTTATGAATTAATTCTTCCTTCGTTCTGCCGTCATTCGGATAAGTGGCTATTCCTATAGATACGGTGACTTTGGTCTCCTGGCGACGAAGCATGAAAATATTATCGGCTATCTCTTTTCTGATGAATTCCGCCCGCTTAACCGCTTCCTGCAAGCCAACGCCTATCAGGACAATCGCAAATTCTTCTCCGCCGTAGCGGACAGCAAAATCATCATTGCCAATATCGGCAACTAATTTCCCGGCTATTTGTTTAAGCAATAAGTCTCCGGCTATATGACCGTGGCGGTCATTATACTCTTTGAAATAGTCAATATCAAGCATTAATAGCGAGATAATTTTTGCTCCGCGCTGCCTTTCTATAAGAGATTCGAGCTGCGCATAAAAGTACCGGGGAATAAAAAGGCCGGTTAAGCCGTCCTTCTTGGATAACTCTTCCATCTGGCGGTACAAAAGAGCATTTTCCGCTGCCACGGCAACTAAATCCGAAAATATGCTGAGTATCCTTAAATCATCGGGGCTAAATTCTTCCGGATTGTGTGACTCAAGACGCAAGATTCCCGATATTTTATTCTCCGAAATAAGAGGAGCGGAAATCAGAGAGTGGATATCTCTTTTTACCTCTTCCAGGCCGGAAGCCCCGAAACGAAAATCCTTCCTTACGTCCGAAACGATTAACGGCCCAGGAGACCTCAACATCCACCGGTCAAATATGTCAGCCCGAGCCTGGTCGGGAGAAAGATTGGTGAGCTTAGTTTTCAAAGAGGCTATGGTTAATTTTTCAAACTCATCTACGAAATAAACAAGGGCAGTTTCGGCCTTGGGTATAATTTCGTATATTCTATCCGCGGCAAACCCGGCAACTTCTCCCAATGTAAGTGTTGTGCTTAACTCTTCTATAACCGCCTTAAGACTGGAAAAGCGCTCCAGCTTATTTTCCAGGGCTAACTTGATTTTTTTATTCTCATCCAGTATATTATTTATTCTCTCGAATCTATCTTCCGCATTGGAAAATTCCCTTTTGTATGAATTTATGTTTGAATATATTTTCCTGCTCAGGAAATACGAAATAACGCTTATTAATATAAACGAGTACGAAAGGCGGAATATGGAAGATATTCCATATATGTAAACAAATCTGTAGAGCAAAAATAGAACAGCTGATAGATATGCAAAATTAACTGCGGCACCAAAACTAAATCCCGCTAAAATAATAAGCGGGTTTATAAGAAGAAAAAGGGCGGCAACTTTATCCTCTACTCCCACCGCCCCGCTATCCAGCAGGAACTTCGCTGATATGAATACAACCAGAGAAGCCGACAACACAAGCGAGCCATTAATTAACCGCGCCTTTAGCCCGTCCATAACCTAAGTTTTCACGAAGAGTCTATATAATTGTCTTCTCGGTATCTTTGTCAAAAAAATGAACCTTCTTCATGTCAAAAACAACATCCATCTTATGTCCCACGACAGGGCGGTTATGCCCGCCGACCCTGGCTATAAACGCACTTTTACCGCTGTTTAAATAAAGGTAGACCTCCGCACCCATGGGTTCGACTATATCAACCGTAACGGACACGGTATTATCCACCGTCGCGTTGGAAGTAAAAAGTTTATCATATATGTCTTCCGAACGAATTCCCAAGATCATTGTCTTGCCTTCATATCCTTTAAGCAGACTCGTCATATTATCGTTTATGCCTAACTGAAATTTTCCTTCATCAAATAAATATTTTCCGTTTTTCTTTATGACAGCCCCTTCCATAAAATTCATCGGGGGAGAGCCTACAAAAGAGGCAACAAATTTATTTACGGGGTGGTCGTATAAATTCAGGGGATCGGCAATTTGCTGAATAAATCCGTCTTTCATAACCACAATACGGGTACCCAGAGTCATAGCCTCTATCTGGTCATGGGTAACATAAATCATAGTCGTCTGCAGTTTATTGTGCAGTTTGTTTATCTCTGCACGCATCTGAACGCGCAACTTGGCATCCAGATTGCTTAAAGGTTCGTCGAACAGGAAAACCAGCGGTTTGCGGACAATCGCGCGCCCCACGGCAACGCGTTGTTTTTCTCCCCCGGAAAGTTCTTTCGGTTTTCTTTGTAAAAGATGCTTAATCCCCAGGATTCCGGCCGCCTCTTCCACGCGTTCTCTTATCTCCGCCTTGGGATAGCGGCGAAGCTTCAGGCCAAAGGCCATATTCTCGTAAACATCCATATGGGGATAGAGCGCGTAATTCTGAAATACCATGGCAATGTTTCTGTCTTTTGCCGGCGTATCATTGACTAATTTATCTCCGATGTAAATATCCCCCGAGCTTATCTCCTCAAGACCTGCGATCATTCTTAAGGTGGTGGATTTTCCGCATCCGGAAGGACCGACTATGACTATAAATTCTTTATTTTCTATGCCTAAATTAAAATCTTTCACCGCAACTACATTGCCCGGATAAACTTTAGAGACATTTCTAAGACTTACCTGTGCCATATTGCCCTCACTCCGTTTAAATCAGTTAAATGGTAATTGGTTAAATTGTTTTAACCATTTAACTTTTTAACCTTTTAACCAATAGCCTATTTTGGTTATCTCAAGTCAAGTAATCCAACAATTTACTCAAAGTTACTTTTAAATCTTTGCGGTGCACAATCATATCAATAAGGCCATGCTCGAGTAAGAACTCCGAACGCTGAAAACCTTCGGGAAGAACCTGATGTATGGTCTGTTCAATCACGCGAGGACCGGTAAATCCTATCAAAGATTTCGGTTCGGCAATAAGAATATCTCCCAGGGTCGCAAATGAGGCAAGAACACCGGCCATTGTAGGATTGGTCATTACCGAAATAAACAGGAAGCCTGCCTCCCGGTGTTTCGATATGGCTGCCGAAGTTTTCGCCATCTGCATTAAAGAAAACATTCCCTCCTGCATGCGCGCCCCGCCACCAGAACCGGAAATGATTATTGCCGGAATGGCTTCTTTGGTTGCTTCTTCAAGCGCGCGGGTAATCTTTTCCCCAACCACCGAACCCATCGAACCCATCATAAAGCGCGAATCGGTAACGGTAAACATTATCTCTTTGCCTTCGATTTTCCCTTTTCCTGTTAAAGCGGCATCAACAAGTCCGGTTCTGTCTTTATCCTGTTTAAGTTTTTCTTCGTAGGTGCTGGGCCCTTTAAATTCAAGCACGTCTATTGATTCAAGATTGCTATTTATTTCTTTAAAACTTCCTTCATCAAGGGTAATGGCAATGCGCTCCCGGGCATTAAGGATAAAGTGATAATTGCATTTTGGACAGACACGCAGGTTCTCCTCTAAGGCTTTGTTGTAAATAATTTCCCCGCAGTCTTCGCATTTTGTCCATAGGCCGTCGGGAATTTCTTTGCGCTTGGCTACCTTAACAAGAGTATATTTCGATTTACCGAATATTGGCATTATAGTTAGTTATTAGTTACAAATTACCAGTTACGAGTTGCTAGTTACGAATTACGGGTTATAAGTTTGGGCTTCATTTTAAGTGCCCCAGGGCGGAATCGAACCTCCGACACGAGGTTTAGGAAACCTCTGCTCTATCCATCTGAGCTACTGGGGCATACCGTTCTAATATTTAACCAGCGAATATACGGGATATTTTGCTAACCTTTTACGGCCTTTCAGGAAGGAAAGTTCAATAACAAAAGAAACCTCTGCGATTTTTCCTTTTAATTTTTTAACCAGGTCACAGACTGCTCCCACCGTTCCACCCGTAGCTAATAAATCATCCAGAATCAAAACATTATGCCCCGTAATAATCGCATCTTTATGTATAGTCAGGGTGTCGGTTCCGTACTCAAGGTTATAAGTTACCTCTAAAGTCTCATGCGGAAGTTTACCCTTTTTTCTTACCGGCACAAAACCCGCACCCAGCTTATAAGCCAGGGCTCCGCCGAAAATAAAACCGCGCGCTTCTACCGCGACTACAACATCTATTTTTTTATTTTTGTACCGCCTGTAGAGGGCATCAATAACTTCCTTAAAAACCTCCGGCTCTTTTAAAAGCGTGGTTATATCCTTGAAGCTAATTCCCTTTCGAGGAAAGTGGTGGACATCGCGAATAAATTTCTTCAGATCAATTTTCAACGTTTCCTCCCGGATATTTTCCCCTTCTTCGCTTTAATTGCCTTTTTAACTTTCGGCATTTTCCTCGTCTTTTTATGTAGTTTAGCGCGTCTAATTTTTCTTCCGGATATAAATTTATTTTTCTTAGAGGCTTTCACTTTCCTGGAAAATTTTCGGGATATTTTTCTCCTCTTGATTCTTTTTACCCTTTCCAATTCCTCTTCTTTATTCTTTTCTTCCATACTAATCTTACGCGCTTTAAAAGATCTTGCCGCGCCGGGTGAAGACAAAAGTTTTTTTAACTTATTTAAGGCTACTTCTTCTATCTGGCGGACGCGTTCCCTGCTGATATCAAACTTCTTGGCAATTTCGCTCAAAGAATGCGAAATCCCCTCGACAAAGCCGAAACGCATATTTAATATCTCTCTTTCCCGTTCCGACATCAATCCGAGCAACTCCGCAAC